>JBEGTJ010000027.1:0-21411 GCA_041179465.1 Bacteroidota bacterium
AGTTGGACGCCGAGTTGCCGCCCGAGGGGTAGCCCTGGTTGATCGTGTTCACCGCCACGGGGGTGGTGGTACCCGGAATGACGGCCAGGTTCACGGTATCGATGCGCAAGCTCCCGTTGGGGTGGTACATGGGGGCGCCGTTGATGCCGGGTCCGATCAAAAAGAACCCAAAAACGTCGTTAAAGCCCGAGCAGGTGTAGCTCGTGTATTCTTTAGATCCAAAGATGTAGTCAAACTGGACGCTGTCGCCATTGGCCAAAAAGTTAAACTGAATGGAGGCGCGGTCGTACTGGCTGGAGGCCGACGAACCGATGGTATTGAGGACCGTGGTGAGGTTGGCGCTCGGCGTTTGGGTGGGAAAGGTGGTAAACGTTCCGCTCTGGCCGGGCACCACGTCGATGGCGTCGGTCGTGACCATGACGATGCCGCTGTCGAGGCCAAAAGCGGGGTTGGTGCAGGTAAACTTGCCGAGCTGCACCGAGGGGGGCTGCGAAACCGGGAGGCCAAACGCGTTCAACGGCGAGTAGACAAACAGATTGGGGCCCACCAGCACATTCTGCACGAGCCACATGGGGTCGTTGCGCGGCGAAGTCGAGTTCACCACGATGTTTTGGGCCCCGGCGCGAAGTCCGACGGCGAGCGACAGAAATAGGAGTAGTTTTCGCACGGTTTCGAAGGGAAAGATACAACGCGTTGGCCAAGGGGATTGTACCTTCGAATCATGATTGATTCGTACGTATCCCAGCACCGTCAGCGCTTTCTCGACGAGCTTTTCACCCTACTTCGCTTGCCGAGCATTTCGGCCGATCCGGCCTACAAGGACTCGGTCCTGGCTACTGCCGACGCGGTGGCGGGCTTCCTGACCCAAGCCGGAGCCCAAAAAGTTGAAGTGTGTTCCACTCCGGGCTACCCGGTCGTGTACGGCGAGTACTTCGTCGACCCGTCACGGCCCACCGTGCTCGTGTACGGCCACTACGACGTGCAGCCTGCCGACCCTTTGAACCTCTGGACGACTCCGCCTTTTGAGCCCGAAGTGCGCAGCACCCCGATTCACCCCAACGGCGCCATTTTTGCCCGCGGCGCCTGCGACGACAAGGGCCAGTTTTTTATGCACATCAAGGCCTTTGAAGCCATGGTGGCCCAAGGCAACGTGCCCTGCAACCTGAAATTCATGATTGAAGGCGAAGAAGAGGTCGGATCGAACAACCTCGAATGGTTCGTCAAGGGCAACCGCGAGCGCCTCGCCTGCGACGTCATCTTGATTTCCGATACCGGCATTATTGCCCCGGGTATTCCGTCCATTTCGGTAGGCCTGCGCGGACTCTCCTACGTCGAAGTTGAAGTTACGGGGCCCAACCGCGACCTGCACTCGGGCATCTACGGCGGAGCCGTAGCCAACCCGATCAACATTTTGACGGAGATGATTGCCTCCCTCCACGATCAGGACAACCGCATCACCATTCCCGGATTCTACGACAAGGTTCAGGTCCTGAGCGACGCCCAGCGCGCCGACTTGAATAAGGCCCCCTTCCAGCTCGAAGAGTACAAGGCGGCCTTGGACCTCAGCGACGTCCACGGCGAAACGGGCTACACCACCATTGAGCGCACCGGCATTCGGCCGACGCTCGACGTGAACGGCATCTGGGGCGGATACACCGGCGAAGGCGCCAAAACCGTTATTGCCTCAAAGGCCTACGCCAAGATTTCGATGCGCTTGGTTCCGGACCAGGATCCCGACGAAATCACGGAGCTGTTTGCCCGTCACTTCACCCGCATCGCCCCGGCGAGCGTCAAGGTCGAGGTGCGCCCGCACCACGGCGGCCACGCGTACGTGTGCCCGACCGACCATCCGGGCTACCGCGCCGCGCACAAGGCCATGGCCGAAACCTACGGTCGCGAGCCGGTGCCTACGCGCGACGGCGGATCC
The DNA here is from genome assembly GCA_041179465.1 of Bacteroidota bacterium. GTDB lineage: Bacteria > Bacteroidota > Bacteroidia > Flavobacteriales > Schleiferiaceae > TMED14. The sequence goes on from JBEGTJ010000027.1 coordinate 1,928, forward strand.
ATCCCCATTGTCGCCCTCTTCGAGCGCGAGCTGGGAGTTAAGTCGATTTTGATGGGCTTTGGCCTCGACAGCGACGCCATCCACTCGCCCAACGAGCACTACGGACTGGACAACTACTTCCAAGGGATTCGCACCATTCCCCGCTTCTACCTGCACTACGCTGAAGAAGTCCGGGGTTAGACCGGTGCGACAAGCCGCAAAAAAAATGGCGCCCTCGGGCGCCTTTTTTTATTTGGGTCGGGGTTAAGCGACGTACAGCTGGTGCACTCGGTGCATCAACGCGGTAATGTCGCGCAGCTCCATCAGCAGCTTGGTTTGCAAGTGCGACTGACGGGTCGAAATCTCGCCGTTGCGGTAGCTTTGAAGTTCGCGGTCCAAAATGCGCTGAATGTCGGTGACAATGCGGCGCTTGGCAGCCAACAGGTCGCTGTTGGACTCGCTCGTGCCCGTTTCGAGGGCCCGAACGATGCGCCCCGAGTACGCGGTAAACAACGCGATGACCTCGGCGTAGGCCAGCAAAAAAGCTCCGTGCGGCCGCGCATGCAAATTGGCGAGGTAGTTGTGTTCGGCTTCTACCATGGCGCGTGCGCTCTCGGTCATGTCGCAAACGTAGTCAAAAGCCAGCAAGTGCGCCCGGAACGAATCCGACTTGTCGCCTTTAAACTCGCGAATGATGCGGATCATTCGCAATTCGAGCTTCTCGTGGCGCTTGTTCAGGAGCTCCACTTCCTTGAGCAGGCGTCGGGTAGTGCGCTTTTGGTTGTTCGCGAGGGCCTCCGCCGACATGATGACGATGTGGGCGGTGCGGTCGAGGTCCGAACCCATCAGCACGCGGCTGCTGCTCATCGGCTCTTCGGCATTGGCCAGCTTTTCAATCACGTCTTCTACCAGGTTTTCGGCCTTCATTTGGTCGGCAAAGCCCATGTGGCTCCGCACAATGAGTCCGAGGGCGAATACGGTCAAAATCAGCGCAGCAATGAACTCGCCGTAGAACAAAAACGCGGCAAAAAGCGCCGAGGCGGTGAAGGCAATGACCGCGGTGAGCAGCCAACTTCCGATGACGTTGACGACGCCGGCCACTCGGTACACGGCGGACTCCTGGCCCCAGGCGCGGTCGGCAAGGGACGTTCCCATACCCACCATAAACACCACAAACGTGGTGCTGAGCGGAAGCCCAAGGCTCGTGGCGTAGGCAATCAAGGTCGACGCCAGCAGGAGGTTGACGCTGCCCCGCACGTAGTCGAAGGCGGGTTGGGTCCGCGGATCGCTCGAGTCCTCGGGCTGAGTGAAGCGTGCGTCAGTCCACGAACGGACGCCCGAGCCCGTAAAGCGCGTGAATACGCGAGAAATGGCCAAAGTCGACGAAGTGATGCCGCGGCTGACCGCATTGGGCTTGAATTTCTCGGTTCCTTCGCCCTGACGAGCCAGGTTGATTTCGGTTTCGCTCACCTTTCGCGCTTTGGCGTTGGTCCACAGCGTCACAATCATGACGGCTCCGGCGACCGACAAAATACTGAAGGGCGTGATGACCTCTTCAGCCATGCTATCCATCATCAGGAGGTGCGGATCCATTCCGCTCGTAGCGTAGACTTGGTACGCCTGGAAGGCGGCCAAGGCCGGACCAATAAAGTTGACCAAATCGTTGCCGGCAAAGGCCATGGCCAGCGAAAACGTTCCAAAGAGCACCACGTACCTCAACGGATTCACTCCTCGGTACACCGCCAATTGAGCCAGAAGCGAAAATCCGACAAAAAACACCCCCAAAAGCAGGTTTTGGTGTCCCTCAAGCCAAGTGCCCAGGTCGGCATTCACGAGCACGCTACCCTTTAGTCCTTTAAATATGAGGTAGTTAAGGATAAACGTTGCCGAGAGTCCGCTGAACACGCCCCCGAAGTACTTTAAGGTTTTCTCGAGGCGGTAGGTAAAGACCAAGCGCGCCAGCCACTGCACCACAAGCCCCGTAACGAATGCGACTCCCACCGACGAGAAGATGCCGTTGATGATGCGGACCGTACTGTCGAGGTTGAGGTACTCCGAAAACTGAAACGGATTCATGCCCCGATCCAAGGCGGTGAGGAAGCCAATCGCCGTGCCCGCGCCAAACAGCTCAAAGACGAGCGAAACAGTCGTCGAGGTCGGAATGCCAAAGGAATTGTAGACGTCCAAGAGAATGACGTCGGTGAGCATAACGGCCACAAAAATGAACAGGAGGCTGTGAAACGAAAAGTAGGACGGGTCAAACACGCCGTTGCGGGCAACCTCCATCATTCCGCTCGAAAAAAGGGTGCCCAGTACGACACCGAAGCTGGCGACGGCCAAGATTACGCGGTAACTGCCGGCTCGCGTACCCAAGGCCGAATTCAAAAAGTTAACCGCGTCGTTGGATACTCCGACAATAAGGTCCAAAGTGGCCAACGACATGAGCAGAATGACGAGCAGAAAGTACGGATCCATGGTCGCAAAGGTAACCTAGCGCTTCGGCCGACTATGTTACCGAGAAGTTAAGATGACCGTTACCGCGAACGACTAACTTAGCGGGTGGTGAATCAATTGCAGTCCGCATCGAGTTTATACCTGCAGCAGCACGCTAACCAACCCGTGCACTGGCAGGAGTGGAACGCCGAGGTGCTCGAACGCGCCGCGGCAGAGGGAATGTGGCTGCTGGTCTCAATCGGCTACTCCACGTGCCATTGGTGCCACGTGATGGCGCACGAAGTTTTTGACGACCCCGAAGTGGCCGACCGCCTGAACGAGCGCTGGGTCAGCATCAAAGTGGACCGCGAGGAGCGTCCAGACCTCGACCACGCCTACATGGCTGCCTCGTTGGCCATGAACGGTCAGGGCGGATGGCCCCTCAACGCCATATGCCTCCCCGACGGGCGTCCCGTTTGGATCGCCACCTACCTTCCCAAAAACCGATTTCTCGGAGCCCTTGAGGAACTGGACCGGGTGCGCCGCACCCACGGCCTGCAGGCCCTCGACTACGCCGAACAGGTGGCAGCAGCCCTGCACGCCCCCGCGCGAACGATCCCCGACTGGGACGGGAGCGCGCTCCAACCCGCCCTGCGCCAAAGCTGGGACCTCCATTGGGGCGGATTTCGCGGGGCACCCAAATTTCCCCTCCCGAGCTCGTGGTCGGCCCTGCGCCTGCTCGGTCGGCGCACCGCATGGCCTGAAGCGCTGGCCCAGGTGGAACGCACCGTGGAAACCGTGGTTCGCTCGGGCACCTACGACCTTGGGCGGGGCGGGGTCTTTCGCTACAGCACCGACGGGGCCTGGGTGGTTCCGCACTTTGAAAAAATGCTGTACGACAGCGCGCTATTCGCAAGCCTTTGCGCGGAGTTGGGCAGCGCGGAGTCCCTCGTCGCCCTCGAAGAAACGCTGACGTTCCTGGAGCGGGACCTGCTGCGCGACGACCGCCTGTTTGCCGCCGGGCTGGACGCGGACCACCCCGAAGGCGAAGGCCGCTCCTACACGTGGACCGAGTCGGAACTGCAGGAGGCCCTCGGCCCCGACGCCCCGCAGTGGCTGGACCTGCTGGAGCGCGAAAGCCGCCGGCACGAGGGAGCCTGGGTGCTCGCCGCCGGGCCTGCAGGCAACCCCAATCCCCGGGAACTCCCGGGTTTTCCTTCGCTCCGGGCCGCAGCCCTCACCCGCCCGCTGCCCGTTCGCGACCCCAAGTGCGTCCTTTCCTGGAACGCCCTGGCGGTCTCAGCCTTTGCCGACGCGGTCCTGCGCACCGGATCTGCGGGGCGGCGCAGCCTGCTCCGCGAACTCGCCGAGGCCCATCGGCGTGCTTTTGCCGACGGTCAGTTTCACGTGCACTACCCCGACGGGCGCACCCGAGGACCCGCCTTTCTCGACGCCATGGCCTACAGCATCAAGATGGCCTTGCGCTGCGGACAGGTGCTGCTGGACCCCGACTGGCTGAATCAGGCGCTCGTTTGGCTCGAAGCCGTACGCAGCCGTTTTGAACGGGGGAACCGACTGCACTTCGCGCCCCGCGGCCTGCCCGACGGCGCCTTTGCCGACACCCTCAACTGGGACGACGACGTTTTGCCCAACGTGCTGCACTGCTTGGCCGAATCGGCCCTGGTGCTGGGAACACTCCGGTCTGCGCCCCAATGGGTTGAATGGTCCAAAAATCTGATTCAGCAGGGCTTGGAACGTGCCGCATCCGAGCCCGCGCGGCACGTTTCGTGGTTTGCCCTGGATTGCCTCGCGCAGGCGGAGCCGGAGTACTGGCTCCTCAGGCCCGGGCTGGTGCTGGGGGCGCGGTCGCTGCCCTCCTCCCCGCTTTGGGGTCCCATGGAGCGCGAAACAAACGTTTATGCCCAGCTCTGCACGCAGAATGCCTGTAGGTTTGTTGCCTTAACCGAAACCGAGTTCAACCGTGGCCCTAACCCCTTCTGCTGAGATTCAAAAATGTCCGTGGTGCGCAGGCGACGCCCTAATGGAAGCCTACCACGACGGAGAATGGGGCGTCCCTGTGTACGACGACGCCGCCATGTTGGAGCACCTGATGCTCGAAACGTTTCAAGCCGGGCTCTCGTGGCGAACCGTTCTGTACAAGCGCGAAGCCTTGCGGGCGCGCCTCCAGGGATTTGATGCCGAGGCCCTGGTGCGGTCCACGGATTCCGATCGGGCAGCCTTTCTCGCGGATCCCGCCGTGATTCGCAACCGACTGAAGTACGACGCCGCGCTCCACAATGCGCGCTGCATGCTTGAGTTTCGCGAGCACCACGGCACGGGCTTCGCCGACTACCTCTGGGATTGGGTGGGCGGAACCCCCCTCGACGGCCGTCGCCAGGGAGGCTGGCCAGCCACCTCGCCCGAGTCCGACGACCTGTCGGCCCGACTCAAATCCGCCGGCTTCAAGTTTGTCGGCTCCACGATCCTCTATGCGCACATGCAGGCAACCGGCCTCATCAACGACCACTGGACCACCTGTCCGCGCTACGAAGCGGTTAAAGTACTTGCCCGAACACCTTGAGGTAGCGGGGCTCCCAAGTGGCCAAGTCCTCGGGGGCCGCTTCGGCCATGCGGCGCAGCACGGGGCCCAGCGCATGCCGCGCTTCGGCGTAGCGAATGCCGCTGTCTACCAAACCGGGCCACAGGGAGCGCACTTTTTCGACGCCGTCGCCGGCTCCCCATGCGGGCGGTCGCTGCCCCCAAGATTCCTCGGCGATGGAGGGCTGGTCCGCGCTCGTACGCAGGAGGTCCGGCGTAAAGAACGCCTCATAAACCTCCATCCTACGGGCGTCCATGGCAGCCCAGATGGGCAGTTCGGACTGTGGATGGGCCTCGCGCACGGCTTCGGCGAGCAGTTCGAGCGAGCTCACCCCGTAGCACGGCAACGCCCAGGGCAACGCCAGCCCTTTGGCTGCGGCCAACCCAATGCGCAATCCCGTGTAGGAACCGGGGCCATGGGCCACGCCGAGCGCACTGAGGTCGCGCACGGCGATTCCGCCCTCCTTCAAAACGTCTGAAATCATGGGGTGCAGCAGTTCGGCGTGCCGGTAACCTTGCGGGTCGACCACCGAACGGGCGACGGTCACTTCTCCGCCGCACGCCAGCGCCACACTGCAGCAGCGAGACGACGTCTCCAGGAGCAGAATGCGCAGCATTACTCCGTCTTGGCTCGGGTCACGGCCTTGCCGTCTTCGAGGCTGCGCGACACCGCGTCGAAGGGGCCGCGGACGATTTCCTCACCCTCTTTGAGCCCCGAAACGACGTGGATGAATTCCTCGTCCTGGATGCCGGTCTTGACCGTGGCTTGGCGCACGCTGCTTCCGTTGACGACGAACACCACCTCGCGGAGGTCGCTGCTCGCGCTGTCGCCGCGCAAGGCCACCGCCTCTACCGGAACCGCGAGCACTCGGTCCGCGCGCTTGGTGCTTACCTCGACGGTCGCCGTCATGCCGCTGCGCAGGGGCTGCGCGCCGTATTCCGCGGTAAGCGTGGCGTAGCTCTCGGGAAGTACCGACAGCGTCACCTTGAAGTTCGTCACCTGATTGACGCCCGCGGCGGCATTTACGTTGGCCGCATTGCGCACCTCCGTCACCAAGGCCTTGAAGCTGTGACCCAAAAACGCGTCTACTTTGACGTCGGCCGAATCGCCCGCGTGAATGCGCACGATGTCGTTTTCGTTCACGTCGACCACGACTTCCATTCGGCTCAAATCCGAAATGCGCATCAGCTCCGTTCCCGCCATTTGGGCGGTACCCACAACGCGCTCACCGAGTTCGACGTTGAGGCCCGTCACCGTTCCGTCCATGGGGGCAAACAGGGTCGTGCGCTTCAGGTTGTCGCGCGATTCTTTGAGCGAATTCTCGGCGGACTTCACCTGAAATTCAGCCGACTTCACGGCGAGTTCGGCCACTTCGTAGGCGCGCTGGGCGGCCTCCCACTCGGCTTTAGAAAGAACGTTTTGGTCAAACAAGCCCTTGTTGCGCGCAAACGCGGCCTTTACCTCGACAAACTGCGCTCGAGCCTGAAGCAGGCCCGACTTGGACTGGTTGACCAGCGCTTCGGCTCGGCCCACCGCCGATTGGTAGAGGTCGGGGTTGATGCGGGCGAGCAGCGTTCCGCGCCGAACAAACTGTCCCTCAACGACTCGAAGTTCAATGATTTCGCCGCTAACCTCTGGCGAAATCTTCACCTCAACTGCCGGCTGAATGCGACCGGACGCGCTGACCGTTTCCACGATGCTGCGTCGCTCCACCTTGGCGAGCTCGACCTCGATTTCTTCGGACGCCTGACCCCACCAGCCTTGCTTTTTGCCCACCACGCCCACGGCGAGGAGCACAGCTACGGCTCCACCAATCCACCAAATTTTCTTAGTTTTCATAACGCAAGCGGGTTATTTAGATAAAATTCAACCACGTAATTTTTAAACTGGCTGTCGTACAGCGCTCGGACTCGGTTCGAAGCCGCGGCCAAGTAGGCATTTTTAAGCGAAACAAACTCGTAGACGCTGATGCCGCCCGCCTCATAGCGGACCGTGGCGTCGCGCAGCGCCCGCTCGGCCGACTGCTCGGCCGCCACCGACGCGTCGTACTGGGACCAGGCCGCAACGGCATCGGCATGAGCCCGTTCGACGCTTTGGCGGTAGGTGTCGCGCTGCTGCTGAACCTGAAGCTCGGCATTGGCCTGGGCAATTTGGGCCCGGCGCACGCCGTTTTCGATGCGGAACCCATTGAACAAGGGAACCGAGAGGTTTACGCCTACAAACTGCCGAACGTTATCGTTGATTTGGTCGCTAAAGCTGATGTCGGCAAACTTGGGCGTTTGAATCACGGAATACACCGTAATGGGATCCGCTCCGTTCATCCAGTACCCTACCGGAAGAATGTCGGTTGTAAACCCGTCGAGTCGGCGTGCGCGGTCCGAATAACTGGTCGAAAGCTGACCCGAAAGCGAGAGGCTGGGAACCCGTGCGCCCTGAGCCCGTTTCACCGCGTAGTGGCTGGCCATGAGCTGGTGGGCGGCGGCCCGAACCAAGGGCTGCTTTTCCACCGATGCTTGATAAATCGCGTCGGGGGCCAACGCCAGTACCGGCGAAGGTCCCTTGGGCAAATTTTGCGGACGTACCAGGCTGAGCTCCGTCGCCACCGAAAGCCCCATGAGCTGCTTGAGTGCCAGCAGGGCTAAGGAATACTGATTCCGGGCGGCCACGCTGCGCTGAATGTCGGCCATCCATTGGGCCTCCACCGACAAATACTGGTTCGACGCAATGGCTCCAGCACTCAAAAGCTTCTGGCTACGGTCCTTTTGCTTGGCGGTGGCGGCCTCTTGTTCTTCGGCAATGCGGACCGCCTCGTCGGCCAGCAGCACAGCCAAAAACTGCGATGCGGTATTAAGCGCCACGGAATTGCGGGCTTCGTCGCGCTGGGCTTCGGCTAAAGCGACCTGGACCTGCGACTGCCGGTACGCATTCCACGTCTGAAATCCATCAAACAAGGTCCACTGCGCCGACAGGGAGCCGCTCGCCGTCGAGAGGCCGCTTCGGTTGACCTCGTTGGTTACGGGGTCAATGGTAAGGCCGCTGTTGTAGAAGTTTCCGGCGCCCGCATTGAGGCTCGGCATGAGTCCGCCGGCCGAAGCCAGGCGATCCGACTTCGCCGACTGCACGTTGTTCGTCGCCTGACGAACACTGAACTGGTAGTCCAACGCCTTGCCGACGCATTCGTTGAGGCTAAGGGACAAGGACTCCGTTTGGGCTTGGGCGGAGAAGCCAAAGGCCATGAGCACCAGCGCGGTGCGAACAGGGTAGAAATGGTGCATGCCTCTTTGGGTGCAATTACCGTGCAAAAATAACCCTAAAGGTCGGCTGCGCGTTTTTTGTGGCTGCGGTACCATACAATGGCCACGGCCGCCATCAACACGTAGGGAATCGCCATGAGGTACAAAATACCGGCGTTCAGGCCCGCCGCTTCTGCCGATCCTGCCGCCTGGCCCGACTCTGCGGTCGCCTTGCACATCGCGCACTGAGCCCAGGTGCTCGCGTGAAGTCCGAGCCCGACAAGAAGCAACGACGTACGGCGCATTAGTGGGGGTAGTAGGGAGCCATGAAGACGTACACCAAGACGCCGGTGACCGCCACGTAAAGCCAAATGGGAAAGGTCCACTTCACCCAGCGCTTGTGGGCGGCAATCTGGTTGTTCAGTGCGCGGTAAATGCTAAACATGGCCATCGGCAGCACCGGAACACTCAATACGATGTGGCTGATCAAGATGAAAAAATACACCGGGCGAATCCATCCCTCCCCGCCAAACTTGGCGTCGGGATTGGACAGATGGCTCACCACGTAGCTCACCAGAAACACCGCCGAAAGCGTAAAAGCCGAAAGGTTGGCCAGGCGGTGGGCGGCCACGTTCTTCGTCTTAATCATGCCGAAGCCCACGAGCAGCAGCACGGCCGTCGCCCCGTTGAGTACGGCGTGAAAAAACGGAAGGCTCCGAACGTTGGCGTAGCCCCATTGAATCTTCCAGGATTCAGGGAGCAAAAAAAGCAGCGCTACGGCGATCGGAACCACCACTGAAAGTCCTACGATGAGCGGGACAAAGACTCGGTCTCTTGGATGCGTGGCTTGGCTCATTTTCCCATTTTTTTGCTTCGGTATTCTTTAACCAAAACACGCAGGTCCTCCACAAGTTCATCCACCTGAACCGGCTGGCCCACGTCGTAGGCACCGACAATTTGGTTGTCGTCGTTCACGCGGCTGCGGAGCTGGCCGTTCCAGTCCACGATGACGGCCGACTGCGAATGGGAAAAACCGCCTTCAGCCGCAGAATCCCGAGCCGCAGCCAAGTAGTAGGCCTGCGCCAGCCGGTAAATGGTCTCGCGGTCGCCCGTAATGAACTTCCACTTTGGGCTTCCGCCCACCTCAAAACGCTCCTTGTAGGCCTCGAGCACCTCGGGGGTGTCGGTGTCGGGATCGATGGAATAGCTCACAAATACGACGTCTTTGAACGCAAACATGCGGTCGTGCGCCTGCTTGAGGTGAAAATTCATCGCGGGGCATACGGTCGGGCAGCTCGAGAAAAAGAAGCTCACCACCGCAATCTTTCCCTGCATGCTGTCGGCCGTCCACGGCTGTCCGTTGGACTGCGTGAGTTTAAATCCGCGCTGGTCGTGGCCCTCGGCACTGGGGCCGGGCCCCAGAACCTCTAGGGTACGAAAGTTAACGGCTCCGCTGATGACCAGGGAGCCGAGGTACATGGAAACCGGAAGGAGCAGCAAAGCCGCCAAGATGAGCTTTTTGGCGACCGGACTAGCCATGCTTAGTAGCCGTAGACTTTAACGCCTTCGTACAGAAGAATAAACGTCAAGTAGGGGATCAAAATGATCGCCGGAAGGTAGATCGCCATGCGAAGCGTCTGGGTCTCGTACTTCAAGTGCATGAAGTACTGCACGATGTAGCCCGCCTTCACCAAGGTGAGTCCGATGAAGATCAGGTTCAGAATGCTCGTACCTGCAACCGGAGTGAGCAGCGCCGCGGGCTTGATGATACCCAAGGCTACTTCAACGCCTGTGACGACGAGCAGCAGCCAGAAAACATTCCAAATCCAACGGGTTCCTGCGGGAGCGTGTGCGTCTGCCATGATTAAACGAGGTAGAAGAAGGTGAATACAAATACCCAAACGAGGTCCACGAAGTGCCAGTACAAGCCCACTTTTTCTACCATGAGGTAGCTTTTGCGGCGCTCGTAGGTTCCGAGGAGCGTGTTGTAGAAGATGATGATGTTGAGGACAACGCCCGAAAAGACGTGGAAACCGTGAAAGCCGGTGATGAAGAAGAAGAAGTTCGCGAACTGCGTTTGGCCGTATTCGTTGCGCGTCATGTTGGCGCCCTGAACCACCTCAGCAGACTGGATCGCGGCTACGGATTCCGCACGCGACAGCTGGGCGTGCCCTTTACCGGGAGACTGAAGCACCACGTCGGCGTTGGCGGCAAACGCCGCGCGCACCTCGGCGCTCGTGAACGCTTCGTCGTGGTTGGAGGCGTGTCCAGCCTCCCCGTGAACCAGCTGGCTCAGCGAGAGGACCTCGCCCGACTTAGCGTCGGCTACCTTGAGCACGCGACCGTCTACGAGCTCCACCGCGCCCTTGTCGCCCACGATGAAGTGGTACCATTCCCAAGCTTGCGAACCCAAGAAGATGAAACCGCCCACGATGGTGGCGATCATCCACCACGCGACGGCGCCCTGCTTGCGCTCGTGGCCGGCGTTAACTGCGAGCACCATGGTCACCGACGACATAATCAGGATGAAGGTCATCAAGGCCACATAAAGCAGCGGCTGGTCGCCCGCTAAGCCCGGGAAGTGCGTAAAGACGTCTTCGGCGATGGGCCAGGTCGATTCATGGGCAAAGCGCATAAATCCGTAGGCGGTCAAAAATCCGGTAAAGGTGAGGGCGTCTGAGACGAGGAAGAACCACATCATCAATTTGCCGTACTCGGCCTTCATGGGCTCGTTGCCTCCGGACCATGTGCCTGTCGCAGCTGATTGTGCCATTTCGAGTGTAATCTATCAGTTTAGGGGTCGCGCAAAATTAACGCAGGATGAGCAAAAACCCGAGGAGGTAGAACCAAAGAAATCCGAGGAAATGCCAAAATTGCGCGCCGAGGGTAAATCGAAGCTGCTTGGCGCCCACGTAGTAGCCCTTGCGGGTGCGCACGACCATCAACGCAAGCACGATGTTGCCCACGAGCACGTGCATCCAGTGGAACCAGGTGATCACGTAAAGCCAGCTGGCCTCAGGACGGCTTCCCGCCCCGGTAAAGTAGATGTTTTGGCTCGTCAGCTCGGACCATCCCATTACCTGGAAGGCGGCGAAGAGCAGTCCGAGCAAAAGGACGACCCCCATCTCGCGAACCGGCGCGGCGCCTGACTTGAGCACGCGTTGGGCGCGGTACAGCAGGGCGCTCGAAAGCGCAACCATCGCCGTGCTGGCAAAGAACCAGGCGGGCAAGGCAATGGTCTGCCATTCGCTCTTCGCCACGAGGGCGGAACGGGCCACGACGTAGCCTGAGGTCAGGCCGGCAAAGGACATCGCGATGCTCGCGAGTCCGAGGTAGAGCAGCGGACGTGCCGCTTTTTGCTGGGGAGTGAGTTCCATAGTAGGTATTAGATGAACCGGTCGACCACCCAAATAGTTTGCACGAGGGGCAGGTAGCGTATGGTGCTGAACATGAGCGCGCGCGCGGAGGCGTCCGACTGCGCACTTCCGTGGCGCAGGGCGTGGTAGAGCACGTCGATCCCGAGGACCCCGGTCGCTACGCCGGCCCAAAGATCCAGGCTGAGGCTGCCGGCCAGTCCCCAAGCGGGCATGAGCGAGATGAGGACCATCCAAAACGTGTAAAACAAGGTGAGGCGCGTGGCCAAGGCATCTTTAGCCCGGTTCGGAAGCAGGTAGTACCCTGCTTTGGCGTAGTCGTCGAACGACAGCCAGGCGATGGCCCAAAAGTGCGGAAACTGCCACACAAATTGGTAGGCAAACAGCACGCCGGGTTCGAGGCCAAACGATCCGGTGGCCGCCACCCAACCGAGCATGAAGGGAATGGCGCCGGGAACCGCTCCGACCAGCACAGCCCAGGGCGATTTGGCCTTGAGCGGCGTGTAGACGAGGACGTAAATCAGGAGGCTCAGCGCGCCGAAGGCGGCTGTTTTGAAGTTGAGAAAGGCCAAGGCAGCGATGCCCAGCACCCCGAAGAGCACCGCCCAGATCAGGGCGACCTGCCGCGTCATGCGGCCGGCCGGGAGGGGCCGGTTCTGCGTGCGCCCCATGAGGCCGTCCTGCGCGACCTCCCACACTTGATTGAACGCGTTGCTCGAACCGACGACGGCGAATCCGCCCAGGGTAAGCAGTGCCAGCTTGAGCCCGTCGACCTGGGGAACCGCAATCAGGTAGCCCGCGACGGCCGACACCACGACCGATAAGGCCAACCGGAATTTCAGCAAGAGCCCGAGGTCACGCATCGCCGCAAAGATACGGAGCGCCGCAGGCAAGGAAGGGCGGATTGAGCAAGTTCTCTTTGTTGTAGCGAAGGGGGGCGCCGGCGCGAAATCCCTCGGGTCCGAACACGAGTTCGCGAAGCTCCATTCCGGCCCCGAGGAGCACGGCATGGCCCGCGGCAGTGTCCCATTCCATGGTCGGTGCGGCCCGCGGATAGGCATGGGCGCGGCCCTCGGCGACCAGGCCAATTTTGAGCGAAGAGCCCATGCTCACGCGCTCGATTGGGCCAACGCGGGACTCCCATCGGGCGATCAGCTGTTCGGTTTCGGGCGTGGCGTGGGAGCGGCTGGCCACCACAGTGGTTTGCTCGGGCAGGCGGGCGGGCAGCACCTGGGCCTGATCCCACAAGTCCGTCCAGTCGACGCGGACCATAGACTTGCGGGCCCCGTAGCCGGGTCCGCCCGCGTAGAGCCAACCCAAAACCGGAGCGTAGACGAAGCCAAACACGGGCGAACCCTGTTGCACGAGGGCAACGTTCACGGTGAATTCGCCGTTGCGCTTGATGAACTCTTTGGTTCCGTCGAGCGGGTCCACCACCCAGTAGGTCTCCCAGGTGGCGCGCTCGGCGTAGGGAATGCTGCGCCCCTCTTCGCTCATGACCGGAAAGCCCGTGGCCGCGAGGACCGGATCAAGTACTGCGTGGGCAGCCCGGTCGGCCGCCGTCACGGGGCTGTTGTCGGACTTCAGTTCGATCTCGATGGCTTCCAGGCCTTCGTAGACGCGGAGGATGGCGTCGGCCGCTGCGTACACGGCTTCGAGGACCGCGGGACCCCAGTGGAGCTCTTGTGGGTGGTGGTTCATTTCGTGCAAATAAAAAACCCCGGACGAACCGGGGTACATGAGGTCAACGCAGGGCGTTACTGGAGGCGAGCGTTGATCGGCAGCGAGTAGCGCATGCGCACCGCACGTCCGCCCACTTTGGCCGGCGTCATTTTGGGGAACAACTTCACCACCCGAACCGCTTCTTCGTCGAGGAGCTTGTCCACGCCGCGGTCCACGGTCACGTCGGTAATGCGTCCGTCTTTTTCAATGATGAACGAAACCCAAACCTTGCCTTGGATGCCCATTTGGCGGGCCATCTCCGGGAATTCAAAGTTCTTGCCGATGAACTGGCGCGTCTTGGTGTTGAAGCAGTTAAAGCGCTCTTCTTCGGTCGCCAGGTCTTCACAGCCCGGGAAGAGGGGCTTGTTCTCTACGTTGACGAAGTTGAACACTTCTTCAACGGCCTCAACTTCCATGATTTCAACGGTCGCGTCGTCGTCAATCTCGGTGGACACAAGGTCGAGTTCGACGATGTCGATTTTGTTGTCTACAATCTTGAACACCTCAACCGGCGCCGGGGGCGGCGGGGGCGGCGGAGGCGTCTCGCGGTTCGTCACGAGCATCTCTTCGTCTTCGATGACCGCGTCGAGCTGGCCCAAATCAATCACGCCCCCTTCGTAGGTGCGCCATTCAAAGGCCATCCATGAGAGGCCCAGTGCGATCACGAGGCCCAACTGCAGGAACATTCCCTTGCGGGCATCCAGGTCGGCCTTGAAATTTTTACGCGGATTCATACTGCTTTGTGTTTGGGGTTAAAGATACGTCTCCTGATTATTAGCGCAAGAACTATACCGCAGGCAATTCCGAGCGAATTGGCAAGAACGTCCAGCCAAGAAAACACACGGCCTTCAGCGGCAAGGGGTTGCAAAATTTCGACGGCGAGTCCGTACCCAAAACTTAACACCGACACTTTCAGCGGACCGGCGTTCGAACGGCTGTAGCCCATCAGGAGAAACGCGACGCCGGAGTAGGCTCCAAAGTGCAGGACCAAGTCTTGAACGAGGCGAAAAATGCCCGGCAATTCCACGCTCGGCTGCAGGGAATAAAAAAGCACAATGCCCGCCCAAAGGAGGGCGAGCACGAGCCACAGCTGCCGCATGCGCAGCAGATCCAATGCGTGTTTAGGCACCAACAAGGGCGCGGTAGGCGTCAGCGTCCATCAGGGCCTCGACGTCGGCAACGCTGGCTACTTTGACGCGAACCATCCAGCCTTGACCGTAGGGATCTGAGTTGACGAGGTCGGGCTGGCCGTCAATGGCCGCATTCACCTCGAGGACCTCACCGGCCACCGGCAAGTACAGGTCGCTCACCGTTTTCACGGCTTCGACGGAGCCAAAAACTTCTTCGGCCGAGAGGACCTCGCCTTCGGTGGGAATGTCGACAAAAACGATGTCGCCGAGTTCGCCTTGAGCAAAATCAGTGATGCCAACGGTGGCGACGTCGCCGTCAAGGCGGATCCACTCGTGGTCTTTGGTGTAGCGGAGGTTGCTGGGGAATTCCATGGGGCAAATATAGCGAGGCCGCAGGGCAAATTCGGCCGCCTAACCGCCGAGATTTAAGCGCAAGGCCACCCCACTCTGCCACTGGTTGGTGGGGAAGGTTTGCGAAGTTTTGAACGTACTGACCGTCTGGTCGTAGTAGAATTGCGCCGTGAGGCGGCGGCTCATGCGGTAGTCGGCCGTCAACTTGACCGTCGTGCGGGTTTGTCCGGCGGTGGGTTGGTTGAAGTCCTCGAGAATGCGGCGAATCACCGTTTGGTTGTCGCTGAACTTGACGTCGAGCTTCAGCTCCAAGTTGGACTTGATGGTGCGCGGCGCTCCCCCCTGCTCCACGATGCGGAACTGCACGTCTTTGATGATGTAGCCCACCCCGACGGTGATGTCTTTGGACTTGCTCTCGGTGAGCTGGTTGTTGGCCATGCTCAGGTTGAGCTGGCGCATCATGCCGTAGTTGAGCTTGAACGACGCGTTGGACTTGGTCCGCAAGTCGACGCCCAAAAGCGGAGCAAACGACTCCGATACCGAAATCTGGCCCACTTGGCGTTCGGGCATAATGTCGAAGTTGTCGTTGCGCGGGAAGGGATTGAGCGGATTGTCTTGCAGGCGCTGGGCGCGGAGCATGTGCGTTTGCAGTCCGGCGACCGTCATGGTACTGGTGTAGGAATGACTCAGGCTCAATGCCGTGAATACGTTGCGGACCGCCTTGAGGCGCATGAGTCCCGTGTAGGTCGCGTTCCAGTTCGGGAAAAACGGCAGCGAACGGTATTCCCCAATGGGGAGGTTGGACGTCGCGCGGTTGCCGTAGGCCGCCAAAAAGGCGTTGGCCAGCACGTCGGTGTGCAGTACCGAGAACCCGTCGTATCCGTAGCGCGACGAATCGGCGTCGGCGATGAAGCTGGCCGCGTAGTTGGGGTCGACTAGAGCCTGAGCATCGGCCATGCGCTTCGACACTTCGAGGCGGGCCGCGCGGAATCGGTCGTAGGCCGCGCTGCCAAACTCCGGCTCTTTGCTCACGTCAAAAGCTGTTGGCCAGGAGATCCACGAGCTGCTGTAGGTCAGCACTTCCTGGGGGTTGAAGGCATGGAATCCCTGGGCAAACAAGGAATCGAGGCCGGTTCCGGTCGAGTAGCGGTAGGTGTAGGAGGCTTGACGGCCGTAGGTCTGGTTGGCGTTGAGCGTGATGCGCATGTCCTGCAGCGGCTCCAGCTGGGCGCGCAGCGTGATGTTCTGGGTGGTGGCCTCGGTGGCGCGCAGGGGCTGCCGCGGATTTTGGTGCAGCCAATCCTTAGAAGCGGCCAGCGAAGGGAGGTCGTGGGGCAAGCCCAGGGCGGCCTTCCAGCCCGGCGCAAAATCCGCTCCCGGCGTCAGCCCGCTGAACTGCGGGGTGGTACGGAAGCCCGGCAGCAGCGTGCCCGTGTTGAGGCTGGCCGTTGCGTTGACGCTTTTCAGCATGGTGACGAGGTCCACCGCTCCGACGAGCAGGGTTTTGGCCACGCTGGGCGTTGATTCCTTGTCGGTCTTGGCTTTGGCGTCGGCCGGCGGACTGGCCTGCTTGGCGCCTCGCGCCGGAGCGGCGGCACGCAACGGTTTTTTGAGCTTGCTGTAGCCCGGAATCTGGTTGTAGAAGGTCGCCATGTTGGCGTTGGCCGAAGCATTCCACTTGCCGCTGGACTCGACGGTATTCCCGAAGTTCAGGGAATCCAAGCCGGGTCGGGTGGCCCAGAGCGAATTCGTCTTCCAATCCAGGTCGGCCGTGTAGCGTATTTGGGTTTGCAAAAAGCCCATCAACGGGAGTTTGTTGATCGGAATGGCCCAGGTCGTGTTCACGGTGTGGTGGTACTCCGTGGGGCGTCCGCCCGAGCGCAGGTTGTTGGCCAAAAAGTCGCGCACGCTGTCGGCCGTGGACGGACCGGGCAGTTCGTCGAAGCGCACGCGAATGCGGCTGGTGTAGTCCAACTTCCACGTCTTGGTGGGGTCCCAAATGACGTTGTAGTTGCGGTCCATCGTAAAGTTCTTGTTGTAGGTAATCGGAAGCTGGAACTTCGGATTGTCCACATTGCGCATCTGCATGACTTGCTCGCTCCGAAGGACGTCGGCCCGAACGCTCACCCGCGACGGCGTGAGGTTGAGGTTCGCGTCGCGAATCAGGGCGAGGGCCTTCGGCTTCAGCGCTTTAAACGGCTGTATGTTTACCGACGGCGCTTGGAAGGCGTAGGCCAGGCTTCCGCGGTTTTCGTGGCGAAGGTCCTGCAGCGTGTTGGCGTCGCGGCGGAGCACCTCGTTGAACGCGTAGGTCGCGCTCCAGTTTTCGATGTCCCAAGGCCGCGGTTTTTTAGGAAGCCTACTCGTTCCCGCAGAAACGCCCGCGTTTTGGCCGTCGTCGCCTCCGCCTTTGGCGTCCACTCCGTCCATGGCGGGCGGGCCGTTAGGAGCCCCGCGGCCCGACGATGGGGCACCTCCCGTGGCCCGGTCGATGCGCACGTTGGTAAAGGCCACGGCGCGGCGCTGCTGGAAGTCGCTGACCATCGAACGCAGCGAGTCTTTGGTCGAAGAGGTCACCAAGTTGGCCAAGGCCTTGGTCATTTCGATGTCGGGGCTGTAGGGGTTGAACATCGGCGTCTTCCAATCCTGGGCATGGGTCACAAAGACCGGCAGGCGCAGGCGGCTCTTCGCGGGCAAGAACCGGTGCAGGTCGAGGTTGGTTTGCAGGTCGTAGTTCATCGAGGTGAACTTGTTTCGCTCGTTGGGCGCCATGTCGATGCTGCCGAATCCGGGGGTCGAGAATCCGCCGCTCAAAGCCACCTGCCCGAGGTCCGAAAGCTTGGCCGTTCCGCGCGCGAGGCCCGCTACGCCGCCGCGGTTGTCAAAGTCGGTCATGCGCAGTTCGTTCACCCATACTTCGACGCACTTGTCGAGGCCGTCGTCGCCTTGGTTGGCCGAACTGCGGCGCGGATTGCGCACGCCGACCATAATCGTGCGCACCCATCCCAGGTTGGGGGTGCCTACTACGCGGTAGGTGCGGTCGCCGACGACGCGCTCGTAGGGCAGCGCCGGCGAGACGTTGGGATTGGTTTGCATGGCCGCGTCGCGCTCGAGCTTGAGGGCGGTCCACAGCGCAAACTCAATGTCGACGTCGTTGGCCGCCGGCCAGATGACCTCTTCGTCGGTCGAACCCCACGGGGTCGTCGCCAACGGCAGTTCGTACTCGTAGTAGTTCTGGCTGTAGTCGTTGCCGACGCGCACAAACAGGCGGACGTCGCCGTCGCGAAGCTGGTTGGGGTCGTTGGCGGCCTCAGCGTGCACAAAGAGCTTCATGCGCTTGTTCATGCGCATGTCGATGCTGGTGTTTTTGAAGACCGCCCGGGCGTCGCCGTCGCGAAGTCCGCACGTGCGCATGCTCAACGACTGCTCGTTTTGCTGGAGCAGCGAGGTGTTGCCCAGCAGCACCTGGCGGCGCAAGCCCGGAGGCATTTGGTACACCACCGGCACCCGTCCGCCGTTCTCCTCGAGGTTGACGGCGTTCACGGTAAAGGTGGTGGGGTCTGAAGCGTCCACCGGGACCAGCTCGCGCGAGGCGTCGAGGTTAAAGCGGTAGCGGCGCCATTCGCCGCGGACCAGGTCCAGACGGGCCATGCGCAGCACCACCGGCTCTTGCCAATCGTGCAGAATCCAGCGAGCGAAGCGAATGGAGCGGAAATCCTGGGCCCCGTTGATGCGCTGGTCGGGCTCAAACACCGGAATCTTGAACTGGATCCAGCGCACCGGCTTGCGGGTTTGGTCCGGGAGCAAGTCGGTGGTGGTTTCGTAGATGTCGGCGATGTGGTTTTGTCCGACCACGAGGTCTTCAGGGCGCATCGAAATGCGGTAGCTGAAGTACTGTTCCGAACGGTTCAGGGTCGCGTCGCGGTTCACGTCCTCCTTGTCGGGCATGTTGGTGCTCATGGCGGGTTGGCCGTCGACCAAGACGGTGCGCGAGTTGCCGTCGGGGTTGTTGAAGTAGCGGTACCGGCGCAAGATGTCGGCGTCGGCCTGGTCCTGCAGGCTGCCGCGGTAGTAGACGAAGTTGTCGGCAGCCGGGTCAATCTGTGCGGCCGTGTAGGCGGGGCTTCCCGGACCAAAGACCGTTTGGAGCCGATCGAGGTAGGTCTGCGATCCCGGACCCAACCAACGGCGTTCGTCGGCGTCGCGGAGCCCATCCACCCCAACATCTTGATTGGGGCGCGACGTTTCGCTGTTGTCGAAGGCGTCCACCACCGGCTGGTACTTAGAGGCGTAGCCCCACATGGAGGAATCCACGTCCAGACGGGTGCCGTCGGCGGGCAGTCCGTGCTCAAACGACTGCATGCCGTCTTTGAGGATGTCTTCAGAAACGTTGCCCAGGTGCAGGTAGAGGTCGCCGCCGGGGGCGCTGGGGTTGTCCAAAAACGGATCCATGACCCAAAACTGAACGAACTCAATGTTTTGCTCCTCGAAGTTGTTGATGGTTAGCTGGCGCATGATGCCGCCCCAGCGGCTGCGCGGATTTTTAAGGCTTCCGTCGGGGTTAAGGCCGGCCGAGATGCCGTTGAGGCCCTGCACGTCGTAGTTGTAGGGTCCGCGCTCGGTCGGGTCGAACTGCAGGTCAAACGTGTTGATGTTGCGGGCC
>JBEGTJ010000028.1:0-21187 GCA_041179465.1 Bacteroidota bacterium
CAAGTTTGGACGCCTTGTGTTCTTGGCTGATTCTCAGTTCGGACTTCAGCTGACCCAGGAAAAGTTTGACCGCCTCGCCTTTCACGAGAAAAGCGAGTTCTAAGAGCTTCTCCAGAAAACTCCAACAAAAAAGCCCGCTTTCGGCGGGCTTTTTATTGCGTTTGGGCCCTGAGGGGGGCACCACGGTGCTTATTCCGCGCCTTTCATGTAGGTGTCCAACACTTCTTGGCTTACCCCGGTGTTGCTGAAGCCTCCGTCGTTGTAGAGGTTTTGCATGGTAACCCGGCGGCTCATGTCGCTGAACATCACCACGCAGAGGTTGGCGCAGTCTTCGGCGGTTGCATTGCCCAAGGGGCTCATTTTGTCGGCAAAGCTCAAGAAAGCGTTGAAGCCCTTCACGCCGCTGCCCGCCGTCGTAGGCGTGGGAGACTGACTGATCGTGTTGACGCGGACCTTGTTGCGGATTCCGTAGTGGTAGCCAAAACTGCGGGCCACCGACTCGAGGTAGGCCTTGTTTTCGGCCATGTCGTTGTAGTCGGGGAACGTGCGCTGGGCGGCAATGTAGCTCAGCGCGAGCACGCTACCCCAATCGCTCAGGGCGTCCATTTGGTAGGCCGTTTGGAGGACTTTGTGGAAGCTCACCGCCGACACGTCCCAGCCTTTGGTTAAAAAGTCGTAGTTCAGGTCGGTGTAGGGACGGCTCTTGCGCACGTTCACCGACATACCGATGCTGTGAAGGATGAAGTCGATTTTGCCGCCAAAGTGGTCCATGGCGCCCTGAAGCAGGTTTTGAAGATCTTCCAAGCTGGTGGCGTCAGCCCCAATAACCGGCGCGCCGGTCTTCTCAGCGAGCGCATTGATTTCGCCCATGCGCATCGCCATAGGGGCGTTCGTGAGCACGAGTTGCGCCCCTTGGGCATGGCACTGTTCGGCGACCTTCCATGCGATGGAGTCGCTGTTGAGGGCTCCGAAGATGATGCCCTTTTTTCCTGCGAGTACGTTGTTCATGGGGCAAATATCGGTAAAAATCAGTCGGCCGAAGCCATCAGAGCTTGCGCCTGTGCGAGGGCTATCGAACTCAGGCTGCCGTCAGACAGCAGGCGAGCCACCTCATCCAGCCGCTCGGTTTCGTCGAGCACTCGCAGCCGGGTGCGCGTAGCTGAGCCGTCGCTCGTCTTTTCGACAACCCAGTGCTGGCTTCCCTTAGCGGCAACCTGCGGAAGGTGCGTGATGGCCAGTACCTGGGCGTCGGTGCTCATCGCACGCAACACGGAGGCCATCTTGGCCGCCGTTCCGCCCGAAACGCCCGTGTCGATTTCGTCAAACAGCACCGTGCTCAACCCCTGACGTTGCGCGAGGTAGCGCTTGAGCACCAGCATCAGTCGGCTGCGTTCGCCGCCTGAGGCCACCTTACTGAGCTCCTGCATCGGTTGGCCCGGATTGGCGCTGAACTCCAGCCGGTAGCTGTAGCTGCCTTGGGGCCCCGGGGCCGGCCTGAGCTGCGCCCGAACCGCAATTTGGGTTTGCGGCATGGCCAGTTCCGCCAGGCCTTGGCACACGGCCGCGACCAGGTCAGGGGCTCCCTGCAGCAGGATTTCGTTCCATTGCTCGCCGGCTCGTGCGAGGGCCTCTTGGGCTCGAGCGAGTTCGGCCTGGGACATTGCCCGGCGCTCCTGTCCTTGCTCCCACAGCTCCTGACGGCGGGTCAGCACGTCCATGTGCGCGAGCAGCGCCGCTTCGTCGGCACACTGGTGCTTGCGCTGAATGCGGTCCAGCTGGGCGAGCCGTTCCTCGGCCTCAGCCAGTTCGGTCGGATCGGCGTCGAGCTGCTCGAGCAGGTCGGACCACTGGGCGCGGAGGTCCCGCAGCAGTTCTTCGAGCGCTAGGCCTTGTTCGACCAACTCTTCGTGCGCGGACGTGCGGCGAGCTACCCGCTCCCCCGCCCGACGCAGCTGGCTGGCCAACGCCGAAAGCCCCTGTTCGTCCCGATCCAACGACTCCAAGACTTCGACGCAGGTTTCGTGCAGCTCGGTTACGTGGCTTAAGGTCGAGAGCCGTTGGCGCAGCTGCGCCTCTTCGCCCGGCTTGAGGTTGAGGGCTTTGAGTTCCTGCACCACAAAATTCAAGTACTCCGGATCCTGAACCGAACCGAGCTCGGCCTCCAAGTCGCGGAGCTCCTGTTCTCGGGCGACGTAGGCGTTCCAAGCCGCTCCGTACTGCAGTCGGGCGTCAAGGGCCGACTGCGGGGCAAAGTTCTCGAGCAGGAGCACGATGCCCTCGCTCCGGGCCCAAAGTCCCTCGTCGCGCTGGCTGTGAATGTCTACCAAGGCGCTCGAAATCCGCTTGAGCTCGTCCAGGCGCACCGGCGAATCGTTGATGAACGCGCGGCTGCGGCCGCCGGGATGGATTTCGCGGCGCAAAATCAAACTTGCGGTCCCGTCGCTGCTCCACCAATCCCAGTCGTCTGAAGTCCACTCCGCCTTGCGCGCGTCGGGCACCGAAAACTCCGCCTCGACCACGCACTTGAAGCCAGGCTGGCCAACGGAGGCAAATTCCGCTCGACCGCCCAAGGCGAGCTGCAGTGCACCCAGAAAAATGGACTTGCCCGCGCCGGTTTCGCCCGTCACCACGGTGAAGCCCGGCTGCACTTCGAGGTCCAGCTGGTCAATCAGCGCAAAGCGTTCAATATGGAGGCGGCGGAGCATGGCGCAAACCTAATTCAAGCTAACGAGCCGTACCCATTTTTAGGTACTTACTTGCGTTTGATGCGTCCATGACCTGCAAGGCCTCGACGAGTTCTTGGGTTGGAACCTGGGGTCCGCCCGAATACACCTGCTGGAGCTCCACCGATTTGGCGTCAAAAAACCACCGGAGCAAGAACATGTTGGGCTGGCGCGTGTGGAGGGGCTTGAGCGCCATCACGGCTCCGGCGATGGCCTGCTTGGCTTGGGTTTGCGTGGCAAGGTTCGACAGGCGGTCCAAGCCTTCGCGGTGGTAGCGGTACCAGGCCTGCAAAAAGGCCTCGTTGGCCGGGTTGAGCAGGTCCTCGATCAGCCAAAAGCGGTTGCGCGTGGACGCGAAGCGGTCCCATCCGCCGCCCGCCCCCGAAGCCTGCGCCGTTTGAGCCACTTGAAGCGCGGACTGCAGCGAAGCGCGCCCTTCGGCGTCAAACGAGGCCTCGTCCAGCCCCAGGGCCAGGTAGGCATAAAAGCCCACGAGCGACGCCAGGTCGTTGAACTGGTTGGGCTGGAATTCGACGATTTCGTTGGGGCGGTAGCGAAACCGCACGTCGGGGTCCTGGTAGGTAAACGTGGTGGAGTTGTAGTCGGACCCGTACACCGGACGCGCAAAAGACACCTGCAGGTTGCCCGACATCTGGCCGGTGCTTTGGTCGTAGCTGCGCAGCGTGAACACCAAGGAACCGCGGATTCGTTCCGCCTGCTCCCACGTGTCTTCGGTCCACGCGCGGTTGTTGATGAGGTCGCGGATTACCTGCTCCAGTTGGGTGAAGACCTGCCGGTCATTGGTTTGAATTTCAGGCGCTTGTACTTTGACTTCCACAAAGAATTCTTGGGCAGCAAGGCCGCTGAGCCCCAGCAGTAGGGCCACGAGGAGGGCAAATGGTTTCACGAGGTGAAGTTACGCGTTGCCCGCGTAGCGCTCAACCCAATCGAGGATGCGCCGCGCTGCCTGTTCTTTGGTCTCCAGCGGACCCTCTTCGATGCCTTCAGGGCGTATCAGGCTGATTTGGTTGGTGGCGGAATTCATTCCGGTCGCCGGACCGTCGAGGTTGAGCACCAGGGCGTCTGCGCCTTTGCGGCGGAGTTTAGCCCGGGCCGATTCGACGGGGTCGTGGGTTTCGAGGGCAAATCCCAGGATCCACTGGCCCGGTGCTTTGCGCGCCGCCAAGTCTGCCAGGATGTCGGCATTGGGGACGAGTTCCAGGGGGCGGTTGAGGTGTTCCTTGGGGGTTTTGCGGTCTTGGGGCGCCGACGGGCGCACGTCAGCGACCGCCGCCGCCGCGATCACGACCGAGGCTTCGGGCAAGGCCTGTAGGGCGGCGGCGTGCATCTCTGCGGCGCTCCGCACCGAAACCACCTGAACCCTCGGCGACCACGATCGGTCGGCCCGGCGAAGCGGTCCGCGCACCCAATGCACCTTGGCGCCGCGAAGCTCCGCTTCGGCGGCCAGCGCCTCCCCCATTTGCCCGCTGGAACCGTTCGTTAAAAACCGCACCGGATCGAGCGCCTCTTCGGTCGGACCCGAGGTCAAAAGCAGCGTCTTATCTGCCCAAAAAGCGCGCGCACCGAAGTGCAGCTCCAGCGCCCGGAGCATAAACTCAGGTTCGACCATGCGCCCTGCGCCCGTCAAACCTGAAGCGAGCTCGCCCTCGGGCGAAGGCCACACGTGGTGCCCCATGCCGCGAAGCCGGTCCAAATTGCCTTGCGTCGCCGGATAAGCATACATGTCAAGGTCCATGGCCGGCGCCCAAAATACCGGGCACTTGGCCGACAGCACCAACGACGTCAGCAAATTATCGCAGAGTCCGTGGGCCGCCTTGGCCAGCGTGTTGCTGGTCGCGGGCGCCACTACGAGGGCCTCCGCCCATTCGGCGAGGTGCACGTGGTTGTTCCAAGAGGTTCGGCCGCCGCCGCGAAGCACCAGGTGCTGCTCGACGGGGTGTCCGCTCAACGCCGCCAACGTCAGAGGCGTGACGAACTCCTCGGCCGCCGGAGTAACGGCCACGCGAACTTCAGCACCGGATTGGCGCAGCAGGCGAACGAAAAAGGGGATTTTGAAGGCAGCTATGCCGCCACTCACGGCCAGCAGGATGCGGCGCCCCTGCAGTACCATGCTCGTTAGGCGTTGGTGCTGTCGGCCTCGGGGTAGCGGTAGTACACCTTGCCGTCGAGCCACTCGCGAACGGCCATGGCGTGGGGCTTGGGCAGCGACTCGTACTGGCGCGACATTTCAATTTGCTCCTTGTTCTCGAACACTTCTTCAAGGCTGTCGGTAACCACCTGAAAATCTTCGAGTTTCTCGTTGATTTCGGCACGCAGGGTCTCGTTGATTTGCTCGGCGCGGCGAGAAATCTGGGCAATCGCCTCGTAGATGTTGCCGGTAGCAGCATCCAGCTCGTTGAAATCCAACGTTTTGGTCGTCTTCGAGGCAGAGAGGTGCGCTTTATCCATGGTTCGAGGTTATCTAAGTTGCAATTAGGAGGGCAAAAGTACGATTATTTTCGGTTCCGCGCGGCAATTCGCTTTGCGTAGGCCGAAACTTGAGCGGCGTACGTGCCTTCGGGAAACGTCGACTGGTATTCGTTGACGTAGGTTGTGGCTTCGCGAAACCGCTCCTCCTGCTTGCTTTCGATGGAATTCTCGGCGTACTTCAGGGCCGATTCAATTCGGTAGTACATGGCTTCTTCGCGGCGCGGACTCGCCGGGTGGTCCGTGAGCATTACGTTGAAGGAGACCACCGCACTGGCGAACTGGTTGCGGTGGTGGTATCCCTTGGCGATGAGGAAGCTCTTTTCTTCAAGCCGGCGGCGGAGCTCGTCGATTTGGGCGTTGGCCTCGGGCAAGAACTTCGAATCGGGCCGAGTGTTGATGAACAGCTGAAGCTCGTCCATCGCCTGGTAGGTCAAGGCCGGATCCAAGGTCGTCGACGGCGCGTCGAGGTAGGCGCAATGGGCCCCGAGGTAGGCCGCTTCTTCGGCGAATTCGTCGCTGGGAAACGTTTGGGCGAAGCGCTTGAAGTGGTACGAGGCCAAAAGGTATTCGCGCTGGGCATAAAGGGTGCGGGCGAAGTACCGGTAGACGATTTGGGCCTTGGTGGTTCCGCGGTACGAAGTCATTAACTCGTCAAAAAGCGGATACGCTTTGCTGTAGTTCTTGGTGTCGAAGTACTGAATGGCCCGCTCGAGTTTGTAGGCGGGGTCCGTACTCTTCAGGACCTTGTTGTAGTCTCCGCACGCGGCGGTCAGGGCCGCCAGCGCGACGGCAATAATCCAATGCTTCATGCTTCGTGGTGCTGCAATTGGCGTACCGATTGGGCGAGGGCGGCGTCGAGGGCCTCTGAAACGGGCCACAGCGGGAGTCGCAGCGCGTCGCCGCTGATTCCAAGGTGCTTGAGGGCTGACTTGATTCCGCCCGGATTGCCCTCGGCGAAGAGCTGCTGGGTAAAGCGAAGGAGGGCGTAATGGCCCTGCTGCGCCGCAGCCAGATTGCCCGATCGGGCGTCGCGAACCATTTGGCTGAAGGTTTTGGGGAAACCCTGTCCGCTGACCGAAATGACGCCCTGGGCCCCGCATGCGATCAGCGGCAGCGTGAGGTTGTCGTCGCCACTGAGCAGGTCAAAGCCCGCCGGCGCTCCGAGGATGACTTCCATGCACTGTTCCATGTTGCCGCTGGCTTCTTTAATGGCCACCGCGTGGGGCACCGACTCGGCGATGCGGAGGGTGGTCGCCGCAGCCATGTTGGATCCGGTGCGGCCCGGCACGTTGTAGAGGATGATTGGCAGGTCGGTGGCCGCTGCGACGTGGGTAAAGTGGCGAAAAATGCCCTCCTGCGTGGGTTTGTTGTAGTAGGGCGAAACGCTGAGCACACCTGAAATCCCCTCGCGTAGGCCGGCCTTGAGTTCGGCGGCAACTTTGGCGCTGTCGTTTCCGCCCACCCCCTGAACCACCGGCACGCGTCCCGCTGCCGCCGTGCAGATGGCCGCCACGACGCGCTGCTTTTCGTCGGCACTGAGGGTCGCCGTTTCGGCGGTGGTACCCAGGGCGACGAGAAAGTCTACTCCGCCCCCTATGCAGTGCTGGACGAGGCGATCCAAGGCCGCGAAGTCTACTTCATGGTTAGCGGTGAAGGGCGTGACCAAGGCGATGCCGGTGCCCTTGAAGGGATTGACGCGTGCGTTCATCGGGAAGGAATTTTAGCGAGCCAAGCGCTCAGGGCACGAAAGTAGTCCATAGGAAGGCGGTCCGCGCTGTGGTAGCGAACGTCGTAAAAGTCGTTGGCGCCGGTGAGGCTCACGCGAAGGCCCGCCGGGGTGCGCGCCACGAGGTAGTCAATGGGGCTGTCGTCGCTGCGGTGCAGGGCCACGACGAGGTCAAATTCGCTCTGCATGAATTCCAGGGCGTTGCCCGCCTGAACGGCGCCGTTCCATGCAAAGTCGTCGGTAAAAATGAGCTGCCTGCCCGAGTACAGGGCGTTTTTGGGCCGCATTTCGCCCGTCCAGCCAATGAGGGCCACCGAGCGCTGCTGGGCCTGCAGGGCCGAAACCACTTGGCGCAGGGATTCGAGGTAGCCTTCTTCGGAGCGGGCGTCGAAGACAATGCCAATGCGGCGTGCTTTTTCCCAACCGGGCCACGGCAAGGTAGTGGGCCGATCGTCGGCAGCTTTGCGCCATGCGCGCTGCTGCAGCGGGGCGGTTATTCGGTAGAGCCAATCCATGCTCGAAATTCTTCTTCAGTTAACCATTGAACGCCAAGGGCTTCAGCCTTGGCGCGTTTGCTTGGGCCGACGCCTTCGCCGGCGAGCAAAAAATGCGTTTTGCTGCTCACGCTGCTGGCGATGCGTCCGCCGTGCTGCTCCACCGCGTCTTTGATGCCGTCCCGGCTGAAGTGGGCAAACACGCCGCTGACCACAAAGGTCTTTCCTTCGAGCACGTTGGACGCGCCTTCGGGGGAGGCCGCGCGCTCCATCTGAAGGCCCTGCGCTTTGAGGCGGGCCAGCTCGCGCTGGTTTTCGGGAAGGGCCATCCAACCGGCAATGCTCTCGGCGATTTGCGGTCCCACGTCGGGAACCGCCGTCAGTTCTTCTGCGGTAGCCTGGGCCAGGAGGTCCATGTGGGGAAAGGCTTTGGCCAGTTTTTTGGCGACGGTTTCGCCCACGTGGCGGATTCCGAGGGCAAACAGCACGCGTTCGTAGGGGACGCTTCGGCTGGCATCGAGGCTCGCCAGCGCATTGGCCACCGACTTTTCTTTGAATTTGTCAAGGCGCGACCAGCCCGACGCGCCCAGATCGTAAAGGTCGGCGGGCGTGCGCACCCAGCCCATGTCGACGAGGCGGTCGACGGTTTCGACGCCGATGCCGTCGACGTCCATGGCCCGGCGGTGGATGAAGTGCTCGATGCGCCCCTTGATTTGGGGCGGACACGCGCTGCGGTTGGGGCAGAAGTGCTGGGCCTCCCCCTCGCTGCGCTCGAGCGGGGTTCCGCAGTCCGGGCAGTGCGCCGCAAAGACCACGGGCTGCGCGTTGGCGGGACGGCGGGACGCGTCGACCGAGGTGATTTTGGGAATGATCTCCCCTCCTTTTTCAACCCACACCCAGTCGCCCAAGTGCAGGTCGAGCTTGGCGATTTGGTCGGCGTTGTGAACCGAAGCGCGCTGAACCTGGGTGCCGCTCAGCCACACCGGCTGGAGCACTGCGACGGGCGTGACCGCTCCGGTGCGCCCAACCTGAAATCGCACGTCCTGTAAGGGCGTGCAGGCTTGCTCGGCGTTGAATTTGTAGGCCATGGCCCAGCGGGGCGCCTTGGCGGTGAATCCCAGGCGCTGCTGCTCGTCGACGCGGTCGACCTTGAGCACCGCTCCGTCGGTGGCGACCGGGAGGTGCTGGCGTTCCGCGTCCCAGTAGCTCAAAAAGTCCTTGAGCTCCTGAACGTTGGCGCAGCGCTGCGACCAGCGAGGACCTCGAGGCGGAACCGGGAATCCCCATTCCGCGAGGGAGTCAAGGGCGCCCGAATGCGTGGCAAAGGGGCGTTGATCTGAGTATGCCGCGTAGGTAAACATGCTCAGACGGCGCAGGGCGACTTCGGCAGAATCCTGCATCTTCAGGGTCCCCGACGCGGCGTTGCGCGGATTGGCAAACTCTTCGAGGCCTGCATCGCGGCGCCGGGCGTTCAGTCGCGCAAAGTCGTCGTGCAAGAAGACGATCTCGCCCCGCACTTCGAGGTCGCGCGGTGCGCCTTCGGGGAGGTAGAGCGGCACTTCGGGAATGGTCCGCACGTTGACCGCCACGTCGTCGCCCTGTACCCCGTCGCCGCGGGTAAGCGCACGCACCAGCATGCCTTCTTCGTACCAAAGCGAGATGGCCACCCCGTCGAATTTGAGTTCGGCGCTCCATTCGAGCTGGGGCGTGGCGGCGAGTTCTTGGGCGCGTCGCACGAATTCGTCGAGCTCCTCAAAGCTGTAGGTGTTGGCCAAGCTGAGCATGGGCCTGCGGTGCGGAACCTGGTCAAAGCTCTTGGTGAAGCCGCCGCCGACGCGCTGCGTGGGGCTGTTGGGGTCAAAGGCTTCGGGGTGCTGCTGCTCGAGGGTTTGGAGTTCGCGCAGCAAACGGTCGAACTCCGCGTCGCTCACGACAGGGTTGTCGGTGACGTAGTACCGCCGGTTGTGCGCGTGCAGTTCGCGGCGAAGTTCAGCGATGCGTTCCAGCGGAGCCATGACGCCAAAGGTAGGGGTTCACGGCCGGGATTTTTGGGCCCAAACCCAACGCGGCGCACCAAATTGATCCAAGGACCCGTGCGCGTCCCATCCGGCATCGGTTGCCTGCTTGGCGACCGCGGCAGCGTGGGCGCGGTGGCATTCAAAGCCCAGCTGCGTCGCACCCAAGGCTTCGGCCCAAACCAGGATCCGGCGGTAGTAAAACAGCACGTCTCCCGAGGGCGCGAACAAGGCCAAGGAGGGCTCGAAGTCGCGAACTTCCGGGGCCAGTTCTTCTTCAGGGGCGATGTAGGGCGGATTGCTCACCACCACCTCAGCCCTGAGTCCGGCCGGCGGATCTTCGCAGAGGTCGCCCCAATGCCAGTCAACCTCCAACGCCAAGCGGCGGGCGTTTTCGGCCGCGACCGCGAGGGCCGGGCAGGAGCAGTCTAATCCCGCGACGCGCAAGTCGGCACGGCGGCGCTTCAGGGCGAGGGCGATGCAGCCCGAACCGGTACCCAGGTCAAGGACCCGCACGCCAAACGGCGCGCGCTGCGCGGCCTCGGCAACGAGTTCCTCCGTTTCAGGACGCGGAATTAAAACATTCGAGTCAATGCGAAAGGTAAGTCCGTCAAAATATTCAAAACCAAGTATTTGCTGAATGGGTTTGGCGCTGCGCAAGTCGGACTCGGTTCGGCGAAATTCCGCCACCGCATCGACCGAAGCCGGTTCGTGGAACAGGAGCGCAGCACGCGCATACGACTGGCCCGTCTGCGCCTCAATCCACCGCCGCCAGTGAGCGCCGGCCTCGCCGGGCTCGAAGCCGCTTCGGGCCTGCATAAATGCCTGCTGGAGTTCGCGCCATGTCACGCGGCAAAGGTACGGATGTACCTTAGCGCAGTGGGACCCGATTCCGTGTACATGCAGCGCGCCCTGGACCTTGCCGCTCAAGGAACGGGATTTACGTTTCCCAATCCCGTCGTCGGAGCCGTGCTCGTTCACGAGGGCCGAATTTTGGCCGAAGGCTACCACCACCGAGCGGGAGAGCCCCACGCCGAAATCATGGCGCTGCGGGCGGTCCGAGCGGACGACGTTCCGCTCCTTCCCCACTCCACCCTGTACGTCACGCTGGAGCCCTGCAGCCACCACGGGAGGACGGGCCCCTGCAGCCAAGCGTTAGTCGACCACCGGATTGGCCGGGTCGTGGTGGCCGTGGCGGATCCCAATCCGATGGTATCAGGGCGCGGAATTGCCCAGCTTCGGGCCGCCGGTTGCCAGGTGGAGGTGGGCGTGGAATCCGCCCGCGCCGAGGCGCTCAACCGCAGTTTTTTGTATTCCATGCGCCAGGGGCGTCCGTGGATTGTGCTGAAGTGGGCTGAGGACGCTCAAGGCCAAATCGACGCCCCCCGAAGTGCGGAACACCCCGGCCCTTGGGCGGTAACCGGCCCCGAAGCCCAAATTTGGTCGCACCGGCTCAGGCAGACCTGCGGGGCGCTCTTGGTCGGCGCGGGTACGTGGTTGGCGGACCGAACGCAGGGCACGCTGCGCGCCGTGGCGGGCCCCGAAATCGCGCGCATTCTGTGGGCCGCTCGTCCCCTCGATGCGGAGGATCTGGAACGGGCCCTAAGCGAAGGCTGGCAAGTCTGGACGCCCGGGCCCCACGAGACGGCCGCCGAGGCGCTCCCCCGATTGCTGGCCTCTTCTGGGCTGCGCTGCGTGCTGGTCGAAGGGGGCGCGAAGACCCTCACTTTGCTCGATTCGCTCGGACTTTGGAACGAAGCGTACCGCTGGACCGCGGCGCACCGCCTGCCCCCCAACGGAGTGCGCGCTCCCAAGCTGGGCGCGGACTGGGCGCCTTGGGGACGCTACGGAACCGATGAACTTCACCACGCGCTAAACGTTAAAAACGCATGAACCGTTTCTTCTGGGCCCTGATGTTCGTTTCGTCTGCCGCGGCATTGTCCGCGCAAACCGCCCCCCTGGTCCCCCTGAAGGCCGAAGTGGAATGGCGCAAGTACGCGGACCTCGCTACGCCCTGGCGCCGGTACGAGCGCTACCAAGGCTACCTCGACGGCGTCTGGATCGAGGGGGCCGAGATGGTGCACGTGCGCACGCTTGACGGACAGCTCGAACGTCCGTTGGTACCCGAAGTGCCCGAGGTACACCCGGGTCCGCACCCGGTGGGCGAAGGAAGCGATCGAGTATGGCTGGTGCGCGACCAGCAATGGGTTCCGGCGCTGCGCACGGACCGCTACCAAGCACAGCCGCTGCAGCGCATGCGGTTTTGGTACGATGCCCAAGGAAGGGTTCTGGATTCGCTGGACCTCATTCGCCGCGCAGACACCTTGATCACGGCTAAGGTGTTTGCGCCCGACCCTTTGAGCCGCGCCAACGTGCCCTACGGGGGCCTCTACGTCGACGGCAACGACGGCAACGCGGCGGTACTGGACAGCCTCCGCCAAACGGTCTCGGTGCGGGTCACCTGGAACGGAAGCGGGTTTGTGCTTGCGAACGCCGCCGCGAGCATCCAGGAATTTGATCCGCCGTCCGTAACGGTACCGGTGCTCGCGAGTCCCTCGGCCCTGTTCAGCCGGTCGGACGCGGAATTTGAAATGATTAACGCGCTTTTTCACCTGCAGGCCTGGAAGGCGCGGATGCAGTATTTGGGGTACGGCGCCATGGTCCCCTACTCGATTCCGGTGGACGTAAACGCCTACGGCGGCGCCGACCAGAGCGCGTTTGACTACGCCACGAATCCGCCCCGACTGTACTTTGGTGAAGGGGGCGTCGACGACGCCGAAGATCCCGACGTACTCGTGCACGAGTACGGCCACGCCATGTGCTACGGGGCCGCGCCGGGAACCAACATTTCGATTCAGCGCCAAGCATTGGAAGAGGCCATCTGCGACTACTTTGCGGTTTCCTGGTCCCTGGAATGGAGCCCCAATCGGTGGGCCGACGTGTTCACCTGGGACGGACACAATGCGTTTTGGGCCGGACGGTCCGCGCTAAACAGCACCCAAAAAATGTATCCAGGCCTGGTATTTACTGGGCCCTACAGCCATACCAATGTGATGGTCGACGCCTTAGTGCGCGGACGCCAGCGCCTCGGCGGGGCGGTGATGGACGGACTCGTCATGGAAGCCCTCTACAGCTTGTCGAGTTCGACCAGCTTCGCGCAGTTTGCCCAGGCGGTGCTTTACGCCGACACGGTGAAGTACGCCGGGGCCCACTCCGACGGGCTGCGCTTGGACTTTGGGGCCTGGCAAATCCTGACGCCGGGCATGGGCCATGAGGACTTTGCTGGGGCCGAACCGCGTTCAGCGGTCGTCGTCACGGGGCAAGTTTGGCCTTTTCCAGAACGCGACGCGTTGGAGGTTTGGGATTTACTGGGTCGTCCAGTGCGGTTGGTGCGCGGAGGCTCGTTGCCCGCCCAAGGCGTTTACCTCACCGCGGAGTCCGTTCGCGTCCTCGTCATTCCCTGAGCAAAGGCGCCAGCAGGTCCACAAATTCGGACGGGGGCGCAATCGGCCTTCCCGTTTGGGTGTCGGCAAACACCAAGGTGGTTTGGGCCTCCGTGCAGAGTTCGCCCGCCTCGTTGTGAATTTGGTAGCTAAAATGCAGTCGGCTCCCTTCGGGCAGCGACGCCACTGTGGTGGTCACGGTAAACAGCTCGTCGTACTTGAGCGGACGCCGGTAGCGAATCTGCACGTCACGAACGGGGAGCATGATTCCGCCCGCTTCCATGTCGGCGTAGGAAACCCCTATCGACCTTAAGGCCTCAACCCGAGCGATTTCGAGGTAGGTTGAATACACCCCGTAGTAGGCGTAGCCCATTTTGTCGGTTTCGGCGTAGCGGACCCTTAATTTATATGTTGTAACAAGCATTATATGGGCTATTTAAACATTCATTTTCAATTACTTACAAACATTTATCGGGGGTTTATTCAGCACTTCGACGAAATCCTTAACGACAAAAATTTTTGTAAATCAAGAGGTCGAGAAACTTTTTTCAACAGAATTAATTGACAATTTCGTGGTCCGAAAAGGGAAGTGCACCCGGGTTGCCTCGCAGCCTTCACCCGCTCCCCTAACGGCACCTCAAATTACTAACCTAAACGCAACGATGGAGCGCACCGCTGAAGCCGTCTGGAGAAACTGTCTGACGTATGTGCAGGACAACATTAGTCCTCAAGCTTACAAGACGTGGTTTCTACCGATTCGGCCTGTGAAGCTCCAAGGTAAGGTTATCACCCTGCAGGTGCCGTCAAAATTCGTGTACGAGTGGCTCGAAGCCAACTACGTGAAGCTCCTGAAATCAGCCATCACCAAGGAAATGGGCAGTGA
This sequence comes from Bacteroidota bacterium, assembly GCA_041179465.1. Lineage (GTDB taxonomy): Bacteria > Bacteroidota > Bacteroidia > Flavobacteriales > Schleiferiaceae > TMED14. Next base: position 13,775 of record JBEGTJ010000028.1, read on the forward strand.
TGCACGTTTGGTTTACTCCATCGTGATGGACCAGGAGTCCGCACACCTCGGAACGTCGAACATGGATATTCCTTCGGCGAACCGCGGACCCATCGAGAATCCGCAAGTGTCGCTTCCCGCGCGCATCGGAGACGACGGCATTCGGAATCCGTTCGTGATTCCGGGCCTGAAAAAGGTGCACATCGAGTCGCAGCTGAACCCTAACTACAGCTTTGAGAACTTCATTGAAGGCGACTGCAACCGCCTTGCTCGAAGCGCTGGGTATGCGGTAGCGCAAAAGCCGGGCGGAACTTCGTTCAATCCCTTGCTGCTGTACGGAAGCAACGGCCTCGGCAAGACCCACCTGGCGCACGCGATCGGCATTGAAATCAAGGATCGCTTCCCCGAGAAAACGGTTCTGTACGTTTCCGCAGAGCGCTTTACCCAGCAGTTCATCGACGCGATTCGAAACAACACCAAGAACGACTTCGTCCACTTCTACCAGCTCATCGACGTGCTGATCATGGACGACGTGCACTCGTTCAGCGGCAAAGAGAAGACCCAAGACGTCTTTTTTGAGATTTTCAATCACTTGCACCAGCAGGGCAAGCAGATCATCCTCACGTCGGACCGCGCTCCGGTTGACCTGCAGGGCATGGAGCAGCGCTTGCTGTCGCGGTTTAAGTGGGGCCTTTCAGCGGACTTGCAGCGCCCCGACCTCGAGACGCGCATGGCTATTTTGCGGCAAAAGCTGTACGCCGACGGCATTGAGATGCCCGACGACGTCATTGAGTACCTCGCCTATTCCATCACGAACAACGTTCGCGAGCTCGAAGGCGCGCTGATCTCGCTGCTGGCTCAGTCCTCGCTGAACCGCAAGCGCATCACCGTCGAACTCGCCAAGTCGATGATCGACAAGTTCGTCAAGAATACGACCCGCGAAATCTCGATTGACTTCATTCAAAAAGTCGTGTGCGACTACTTCGACATGCCGGTGGAACTGCTTCGCAGCAAGACCCGTAAGCGCGAAATCGTGCAAGCCCGCCAGCTGACCATGTACTTCGCCAAGCAGCTGACCAAAAATTCGCTGGCCTCCATTGGCACGCAAATCGGCAATAAGGACCACGCCACGGTGCTGCACGCCTGCCGCACGGTGTCGAACTTGACCGAAACCGACAAGCGCTTTCGGACCTACGTCGACGACATCCGCAAGAAGCTTACCCTCGCCTAATGAAGCCGCGCCGGGTACTCATGGTGTGCCTGGGCAACATTTGCCGATCTCCAGTGGCGCAAGGCCTCATGGAGGCGGAGCTCCTCGAGCAGCTTGGCCCCAACCATGGGTGGACCGTCGACAGCGCGGGAACCAGTTCAGCCCATCAGGGCGAGGCCCCCGACCCCCGTTCTCAAGCGTCGGTACGCAGGTGGGGACTTTCCCTAGCGCATCAGGCTTCGCGGCCGCTCGTTGATGCTGATTTTGAGAATTTTGATCACATTTTGGCGATGGATCGCTCGAACTTGACCGAGGTTCTAAGGCGCGCTCCGTCTCAGGCCGCCGGCCGGGTTTCGTTGATGCTGGATGCTTCGTTTCCGGGCGAAGGGCGCGAGGTGCCCGACCCGTACTACGGCGGCGAACACGGATTTGAGCACGTTGCGCTGCTGCTGCGCGAAGCCTGCCGAAATTGGATGGAACAATGGCGAAGCTAGGAACCTTACACGTCGTGCCCGTTCCGCTGGCGAATCCGAGCCGCTGGTCGGGCGCGGAACTGCGCGAGCTGGTGCAGCGCATCGACTGCTGGATTGTCGAAACGCCCAAAGTCGCTCGAGCCCAGCTCAGGGCGATCGATCCCGAGTGCGATTTGGGCCGCCTCACGCTGACCTCGTGGTCCAAGCACGGCGGCAACGACGCCTCGTCGGCCCTCGCGGCCTGCCGCAGCGGGCACGATATGGGCTTGATATCGGATGCAGGCGCGCCCGGCATGGCCGACCCGGGAGCCGAAGTGGTGGCCCAAGCCCACGCCGAGGGAATTCCCGTGGTAGCGTGGCCCGGACCCTCTTCCATCTTGCTCGGACTCATGGCGAGCGGACTGGGCGGCCAGCAGTTTCGGTTTCACGGCTACCTTCCGCACGATGCTTCGGCGCGCAAAGGACTGCTCCAGCGCATGGAACGGGATGCCGCGCAGGGCGAGAGCCAATGGTTCATTGAAACACCCTACCGCAACGCGAAGCTTTTCAGCGAATTGTGCCAAGTGCTCCAGCCCGAAACCCAGCTGTTCGTCGGACTGGGTCTGACCGGACCCCACGAGTGGGTGCATCGGCGCTCGGTCCGCGCGTGGCGCACCCTAGGGGTTCCCGAGGCATTGCACGCCAAGGAACCGGCTATTTGGGCGATTGGGCGGTGAAAAACACTTCAAGCGAATCCAGCACGGCAAACGGGCGCTCCATGTGCGGAATGTGGCCCGCTTTAGGGATGAGGACCGTGCGGCTGCGCGGGAAGTCCTGAGCCAATTGGCCCGCGCCCCGCGGCGGAAACAACGCGTCGTGTGCGCCCCAAATCAGCAGCGTCGGCACCGCGGAGCCCTTGGCTTGCTCCCGAATCCACGCTTCGTCTTGGCGCACCGCGCGCAGCATGGACTCGCGCTGCGGGATGTTTTCTCGATAAATGGTCTCGAGGACCTGCTGCTTCATGAACACCGGCAGAAAAAACGGATCGTACACGCTTACCTGCATCATGGCGTCGTAGCTCTCCACGTCGCGCGGGAGCAGCACCTCCTCGATCGGGCGACCCCATGCGCGCTGCAAACTATCGAGGTGCTTCAGTTCGAAATGGCGGTGCAGCGGATCAATGAGCACGAGGGACCGCACCCGTTCGGGATACTGGCTTGCAAACAGGGTGCTGACCATGCCCCCGTAGGAATGCCCTACGAGGTGGATTCGGGCGATGCCGTGGGCGTCCAGGGCCGACTTGAGCGCCGCAACCTGCTGCGAAACGCGCACGGTGGAGTCGGGCGAAGTGCTCTGGCCAAAACCGAGGAGGTCGACGACCAGAATGGTTTTGGTGTCGCTGTACTTCCACACTACGGGCTGCCACTGCACGGTCGGATAAGGTCCAAATCCGTGCACGAGCACGAGGGTATCGGTTCCGGTTCCCACCTGCGTCCAGTGAAGGGTGTCGGCGCCGACCGGGGTAATCACATTTTGCGTGGGTCGGCGGCTGTAAAACCAGCTGTCTTCGGCTTCGATGGCCTGGTCTACCCGGCACGATGCCAAGCCGAGGATGAGGGCCAAATGCCCCAAAAAGGTGTACGGTTTCACGCCAGCTCCTTCCGCAAAGCCTGTGCCGAAGACGGTATCTTTGCTCCGTGATTTCAACGACCATAGCGGCTTTGGCCACCGCCCGCGGACTGGGCGCCTTGAACGTAATTCGCGTTTCGGGGCCCGACGCGTTGGCCGTCGCCCAAAAGGTGTTTGCGGCGAAGGCGGAATGGGTTCCGCGCAAGGCCATCTTGGGCAGCTTTAGGTCGGCGAGCGGGGACGAATTGGACCAAGGCCTGGCCACGTGGTTTCAGGGTCCGGCGTCGTTTACCGGCGAAGACGTCGTGGAATTTGGGCTGCACGGATCGCCCTACATCGCCGAGGAAGCACTGCACGCACTGATTCACGCGGGGGCCACCCTGGCATTACCGGGCGAATTTACCCAGCGCGCTTTTGCCCACGGAAAACTCGACCTCGCCCAGGCCGAGGCGGTCGGAGACCTGATTGCGGCCGAATCGCGCGCGGGCCACGAGCTGGCCCTCAAGCAACTCAAGGGCAGCGTGTCGCGCAAGCTTCACGAACTGCGGCAGCAGCTCACGGACTTTGCGGGACTCATCGAGCTCGAGCTGGACTTTGTCGACGAGGACGTCGAGTTCGCACAGCGCGACCAACTGCTTGACGTCCTTCAGCAGATCACGGCGGAGTGCACCCGCATGCACGACAGCTTTAGGCACGGTCAAGCGATCCGCGAGGGCATTCCCTTGGTGCTGTTGGGCGCTCCGAACGCCGGAAAAAGTACCCTCCTGAACCGACTGCTCCGCGACGATCGGGCGCTCGTGAGCTCGGTGCCGGGAACCACCCGAGACAGCGTGGAAGAGCGGTTTCGCTTGGACGACTACGTATTCCGCCTAATTGATACCGCCGGAATTCGCGCTACCCACGACGAAGTCGAGCAAATGGGCATTCAGCGGTCCTGGGCCAAACTGCGCGAAGCCCACATTGCCCTGCTGTTGGTGGATCCGCTAGCGACGTCTGCGCCCGAAGCTCAAGCGTTGGTGGACGAGGTGGCCCGCGAAAACCCCCAGGCCAAACGCCTGGTTTTGCTCACCAAGCGCGACGTTTGGTCGGGCGTGCGCACGGACCACTACCCCGAGCACCTCGAATTCGGTCCGGACGAACGCGACCTGGCGGCGCTCGAAGCCCAACTGCTGGCCTGCGTTCGATCGGGCGAGCCCCAAGGAAACGTGCTGATTGCCAACGCCCGCCACGCCGAAGCCCTTCGGTTGAGCTTGGAAGCTTTAGCGCGCGTGCGGGCAAGCCTCGAGGCCCAGACCAGCGGCGAATTGGTCGCCTACGACCTGCGGGAGGCCTTGCGGCACCTGGGCAGCATCACCGGAGAAATCACGGCCGACGACCTACTGGGATCCATTTTTAGTTCATTTTGCATTGGAAAATAAGCAACCGCATTCGGGATTAGTTCAGCTTTTTAGGGGGGTTGCCGTCGCCGAAGGAATCAGCTATTTGGCCTTTGGGGCGACGATGCCCCTGAAGTACGGCCTGGGGATTTTGTGGCCCAACCAATGGGTGGGCATGGCCCATGGGGTCTTGTTTTTAGCCTTCTGCGGGCTCCTCGCCGCCGTTTGGTATGCGGAGCGTTGGCCCGTTGCTCGAGTCCTTGGCTTTGGAGTAGCTTCCTTGATTCCGTACGGCACGATTTGGCTGGAGCGTCGCGTGTTCCGCCGCGAATCCTGAACCGATTTTCCCACAACAAGGTGTTTAACCATTGTTTTAGATGTTTAACCACGTATATTTGCAGCCTTAAACAAAAAACACACTAATTCACATGAACAAATCATTTATCGCTGCTGCTGCCCTCGCGGTCGTTGCCGCATCCTGCTCCAACAAAGCTGAAGAAACTGAAGTTGCCGCTTCTACCTCATACACGGTGGACGTAGCTGCCTCGAACGTAGAATGGAAAGGTGAAGTCGTGGGCGTGTACGGCCACAACGGAACCGTAAAGCTTGCTTCAGGCACGGTTGAAGTTGCCGACAGCCAAATTGTAGGCGGAACCTTCACCATCGACATGACCAGCATTTGGCCTACCGACAGCGCTTCGTACAAGGATCAAGACGGCGGTCGCGCTACGGATCTCGTGGCCCACTTGGCTACCGACGACTTCTTTGGCGTGGATTCGTTCCCGACGGCCACGTTTGAAGTGGTAAGCGCTGAAGGCGTAGACAAGGTGAACGGCAAACTCACGGTAAAAGGAGTAACGGTTGACGAGCAGCTGGAAATCAGCAACCTTCAGGTTTCTGAATCAGGTGCCACCTTCACCGGAACCTTGGTGTTCGACCGTCAGAAGCACGGCGTAAGCTGGAAGCACTTCGTTAAGGACTACGTTCTTTCGGACGACATCACCATCACCTTCACGGTGGTTGCGACTCCGGCTCTTTAATTGAGTTAGGACTTCGAACAAAAAAGCCCCGCCAAACGGCGGGGCTTTTGCGTTTCGGCCCGTATCGTTTAGGGACTGACGAGGTTTAAGCTCACGTTGAAGTAGAGCGGATTCCCGAGTCCGTTCACTTGGGCGTAGGCGTCGTCGCGGAGCAGCCCAAAGGCACGGTAGATTTCGCGTCCGCCCACCAAACGATCCACGTCGTAGCGCGCATTCACCCGGTAGCCCGCCTGAACCGACAACCAGATAAAGTCCTTGAGCGAACACTCATAAACCACGCGAAGGCGGGCCTCGCCTCGTCGAATTTCAAGCTCTTCGTTGCGAAGGTCAAATCCGCTTCCTGGGTTCTGCCAAAGGCGAAACGACTGCCCTTCCAACTCGTAGCCCGCAAAAAGCATGTTTCGCGGATTAATTGTCCGTCGAACGTGCGCACGTGCCGGGAAAAGCACTTCAGCGCCCCACTTGTTCAAGGCGTCGGTGGAATTATACAAAATCACCGGGATGTAGTTCAATTCGCCCACTCGGTAGGTGCGCGCGACCCCAACTCCCCACTGTTTTTTTTCGGTGGGGCGTTTGCCGTAAATCAACGCAGCCGAGTACTTCAGGTAGTTGGCAGGCATTAGGCCAAGGCCGTAGGTTCCGCTTAAGTCGGCACTTCCTTGAAACAGCACGAAGCGCTTGCTGTCCAAGGGCTTAAAGACCGTGGTGCTCACGCCGGCCGTACGCAATCCGTGTTCCGAAAGGCTTTGGTGCAGCGGATGGGACGTGGCGTTGGCCTCGTCGGCGTAGGTGTAGTTGGATGCCCAGTAGTTCGCTCCCAACTGCCAAACCAGATGGGTTTTGGATACCACCGGAATGTTGAATGCCGCGCGAATTCCATGGGTAGCCCGCACCTGAGCCGTTTGGCCCGCACTAAGGACGGTGCTGCCGTCGGACGCCAAAAGGTCACCGGCCGCCAGGGCGTAGGGGCCCTGAACGTCGTAGCCTAAAGAAATGAGCTTCGCGGGACTTAAACCCTCAATTTTTGGACTGCAGTAGCGTTTGGCCCCAGAGTCGGCAAACCCCAGGTTGTCGTACATGCTGTAGTCTTCGTTCGCACTCGTGTCGGTTTGCGCCTGAAGCGCTCCGGCGGCCAAACTGACCGCCAGAAGCGCAAGGGAACTTCGAAGCATGCTCATTTTTTAGAGGGTTGAACCGCCAAACGCTTCCATACGTCGGTGCGCCCGAGGGCCTGAACGCCGATGTACCCGCGAATCTCCAGAGTGTTCTTGTCCTTCATCTTGATCACGCAGTTGTAGGTACTGCCGTTCAACGGGTCGTAAATGGTTCCCTCAGACCACGTGCCGTCGGGCTGGTAGACAAAATCCTTCAGCATGCGGTAGCCTTTGAGCGGAACTTTTTGCAGAGCCGGATCGGGGTTGTTCTTGTCGGTTTTGGGCAGACCCGTTTCGGGGTCGTTCGGCTCAATCAACCATACGATTCGGCCGTAGTACTTGGTGCCGATTCGGTCAATTTTCACTCGGGCGCGGCCGTTGCTGGGCTCCCAAACGCCCACGAGCTTGTCGCCCGGAGCTTCTTGAAGGTCAAAGTGGAGGGACGTAATCGCGATCAGTGCAGAAGCCGTCCAAAGGGCAATTTTTCGAAACATAGCAGGATTTATTTGGCAGTCAATTCAAAAGTGAGGTTAACGCGGAAGGTGCGGCTTCCCTCGAGGAGGTCCTCGGCGA
>JBEGTJ010000029.1:0-19539 GCA_041179465.1 Bacteroidota bacterium
TCAAGCTCAACAACAAGCTGGTCTCGAGCGCTGAAGAAGTCGCAAAGATTTTGGGCGAGCTCGGTCCCGGCGACGGCGTGCTGATTCAAGGCTACCGCCCCAACGGACGCGCTGAGGTTTTTGCCTTCGCCCTCTAGGCATTCGTCTTGGGAGGCCCCAGGCCGGTTTTGCGTGGACTAAGTGTCCAAAATACGCAAAACCGGCTTTTTTAATGCGCTGAAATACCGCTGCTTAGCAAATAAAAATTGCCTAAAAATGGCTTGAGTCCGCTGGGCCTCCCTCCTACCTTTGCGGCACAACCCCAACCTTAAACCCACCCTTGATGAATCCGTCTGCGAGCGCCTACCCGACGTCCGTGCAAGCCCGAATTTCCCTTGAAAAATCGGCGACCGACTTGCTTAAAACCACCAACGACCTCTTTTACGACCGCAACGTCGAGGTGGTCTTGTTCCGCCAAACCTTGCTCGACCAACGCGCCTCTGAGGTTTTGCACGCCCACGAGCACGCCATGGTGATGGCCGACGAACGGATTTCGGTCGACGACAGCCTCGGAATGGCTCAAGCCCTTCTCGAATTCGGCGTGCAAAACGCGCGCATCGACCTGGGACGACTGGCCACGGAATGGCGCCGGGAAGCCGCGACCTACCTGACCCGCAAAGCCTTTCTTCAGGCCAAGCTGGCGGACTTTAGCGTCACTGCAAACCCCGCACCGCAGCCGGCCGACGTGGTGCTCTACGGCTTCGGCCGCATCGGGCGCCTCGTGGCCCGCGAACTCATTGCCCAAGAAGGACGCGGTGAACAGCTTCGGTTGCGCGCCATCGTCGTGCGCGGAAGCGGCGCAGAAGACGTCGAAAAACGAGCTTCGCTGCTCCGGGTCGACTCCGTTCACGGCCCCTTCCCCGGCACCGTCACGGCAGATCCCGAGCGCAACGCGTTGATCATCAACGGCCGTCCGGTCCTGCTCATCAACGCGGCCAAGCCCGAAGACATCGACTACACCGCCCTCGGTTTGCGCAACGTCCTGGTAATCGACAACACGGGGGCCTTTCGCGACCGCGACGCCTTGGCGCGCCACCAGCAGTCCAAGGGCTGCAGCAAGGTTCTGCTCACCGCCCCCGGCAAGGGAATCCCCAACGTGGTGTTTGGAGTGAACCACGACAGCGACTTTGGCCAAGAAACCATCTTCTCGGCCGCTTCGTGCACGACCAACGCCATCGTCCCCGTGCTGAAGGTGATGAACGACGAATTCGGAATCGAACAGGGCCACATCGAAACGATTCACGCCTACACCAACGACCAGAATCTGGTCGACAACATGCACGCCAAGTACCGCCGGGGCCGGGCCGCCGCGCTGAACATGGTCATCACCGAGACGGGAGCCGGAAGCGCCATCGACAAAGCCCTTCCCGGACTTGGGGCGAAATTCACGAGCAACGCGATCCGTGTGCCGGTGCCCAACGGCTCCCTGGCCATCCTCAAGCTGAACCTGAGCCGGAGCGTGACCCGCGAAGCCCTCAATGCCGCCCTCAAGGCAGCAGCCTATCGGGGTCCTTTGGTGGAACAAATCAAGTACTCCACCAGCCCCGAGTTGGTGTCGAGCGACATCGTCGGCGACTCCTGCTGCTCCATTGTCGACAGCGAGGCCACCCTGCTGCACGCCGACGGCCGGAACGCCGTGCTGTACGTGTGGTACGACAACGAGTACGGCTACACGCGCCAGGTCATGCGCTTAGCGAAGCACATTGCGGGGGTGCGTCGCAAGACCTACTACTAGGCGGTAGCTACTGGTTTCTGGTTTCTTGTTTATCGTGAGTCGCTTAAAGGTGCACTTGGATCCTGTCCAATGGTGTACCTCGTCACTCGTACCCGTTTCTTTTCCCATTTAGCTCATAACCAAAAAAACAAGAAACGAGAAACAAGCAACCGAAAACCAGGAACGAGAAACCAGCAACTGAAAACCAGGAACGAGAAACCAAAAACCAGGAACCAGTAGCGAGAAACCAAAAGGGGTGCGCACGTACTTTTGCGGCCATGATTCCGCACTGGCTCGAACGCACGGAACTTTTGGTAGGTCCCGAAGCCCTGGAACGGGTTATTGGGGCGCACGTGCTCGTGGTCGGACTGGGGGGCGTCGGCAGCTTTGCCGTTGAATTTCTGGCTCGGGCGGGCGTTGGGCGGCTCACGATCGTCGACGGCGACGTAGTGGACCCCACCAACCGAAACCGCCAGCTTCAGGCGCTCAGCAGCACCCACGGCCAAAAAAAAGCCGAGCTCATTCGGGACCGAGTGCGGGACATCAATCCCGAGTGCCAGGTAGAGGCCATAGACCATTTTTTGGATCCCGAGGCGATGCGCAACCTCCTGCACACGGCCCAAGTCGATTTTGCTCTGGACTGCATCGACAGCGTGCAGCCCAAGCTCAACTTTATTCGCACGGCTTTGACGGAACGCATTCCCTTCATCAGCTCCATGGGGGCCGGCGGGCGCGTGGACCCGAGTAAAATTCACATTGCGCCGCTTCAGGAGAGCTACAACTGCCCTTTTGCCAAGCACGTGCGCAAGCGGCTTCAGCACGAATACGGGATTCGCAAGGGGTTTCCCGTGGTGTTCAGCAGCGAATTAGCCAATAAAGACAGCGTGCGGCTCACCGACGGAAGCAACTTTAAAAAGTCCTTTTACGGCACCAGCGCGTGGATCCCGGCCGCCTTTGGACTTCACGCCGCGAGCTATGCGGTCCGCCAACTGATGGCAAGTAACTAGTTACTAGTAACTTGCTCGTCGTTGAGGTGCAAAATCTGCGTCAACAGCGCCTTTGAGCTGTTGATGGGCTCCTCGAGGGCAATCATGGTTTCGGTGTTCGAAACGCCCGGAATGTCGCTGATTTTGAAAATGATGTCCTTGGCGTGCTTGGTGTCCTGGCAGCGGATTTTGGCAAAAATTCCAAAGCGCCCCGTGGCGATGTGGGCCACCGTTACCTCGGGAATCGCCTTAAGCGCGTCAATGACTTCATGCGTGGCCGACGTTTTACTCAAGTACACGCCCACAAAGGCAATGAATCCGTAGCCGAGCTGTTCGTAGTCCACCTGCAGGCTGGCGCCCTTGATAATGCCCGCTTTCTCGAGTTTTTTCACGCGAACGTGAATGGTTCCGGGGCTCACCCCAAGCTCTTTGGCGATGTCGGTGTAGGTCTTGCGGGCGTCCTCGAGCAGGTGACGCAGAATCTCGCGGTCGACGTTGTCCAATTTCATCACAACGTAGTCGCGTTAGGCTTGATAAAACGGAAGCGACACCACCTCGGCCTTCAGCGCCTTGCCCCGAACTTCGACCCACACGCTGCTCCCCGGGGCCGCCATCGCCGTCGGAACGTAGGCAAGTCCAATCGCCTCGTTGATCGAGGGGGACATCGTTCCGCTGGTCACCTCGCCCACTGCCGTCCCTGAGGCGTCGACGATGGGGTATCCGTGGCGCGGAATTCCGCGGTCGATCATCTTGATTCCGACGAGCTTGCGCGCTACTCCCTGCTCCTTTTGGGCTTTGAGGGCGGACGAGTTGGTGAATTCTTTGGTGAATTTGGTAATCCAGCCCAGTCCGGCTTCAATGGGTGACGTGGTGTCGTCGATGTCGTTTCCGTACAGGCAAAATCCCATTTCCAGGCGCAGGGTGTCGCGGGCTCCGAGGCCAATGGGCTCCAGGCCAAAGGGAGCTCCCGCGGCAAGCACGGCGTCCCAGGCCGCCGCCGCGTGGGCATTGGGGAGGTAAATTTCAAATCCGCCCGCACCCGTGTAGCCGGTGGCGCTCACTACGACGTCCGAAACGCCCGCAAACGTACCTATTCCAAACGTGTAGTAGGTCATGGCTGCGAGGTCCAGATCGGTGAGGGACTGCAGGGCTTGCGCGGCCAAGGGGCCCTGTACGGCCAACAGGGCCGTGCCTTCAGAGGCATCGGCCATGCGAACGTCAAAGTTGCCTGCGAACTGCTGCAGCCAGGCCCAGTCCTTGGCCATGTTGCTGGCGTTGACCACGAGCATATACTTGGTGTCGTTCACGCAGTAGACGAGCAGGTCGTCCACGATTCCGCCCGTGGTGTTCGGAAGGCAGCTGTACTGCACTTTGCCCGGAGTAAGCTTGGCGACGTCGTTGCTCGTGACCGAGTTCAAGAAGGCGGTCGCCTCAGGCCCTTCGACCCAAAATTCGCCCATGTGCGACACGTCAAACATCCCAACCTTTTGGCGCACCACGTGGTGCTCGTGGCTCACCCCGGCGTACTGCACGGGCATTTCGTAGCCCGCAAAAGGGACCATTTTAGCTCCCAGCGCAACGTGCTGGTCAAACAACGGAGTTTTTTTCAAATCTTCCATAATGAATCAAGGGGTGGTATTAGCCGTGAACGCGTTCCGGATTGGTGAACGAAGCGACGACCTGGGCTTCGTAGGCAAGCAGCTCCTTCCAGAGCCGATCGACTTCGTCGCGCTGCCCGTACTTGCGGGCAAACTTCAAGAACATCGTGTAGTGGTTGGCCTCAGAGGCCATGAGGCGCGCGTAAAACTGGGCGAGTTCTTCGTCCTGAACGGATTCGCTCAGCACGCGAAAGCGCTCGCAGCTGCGGGCCTCGATCAGCGCGGCGAGGAGCAAGCGGTGGACCAAGCGCTTCATGCGGTCTCCGTGGGGGGCAAAAAACTTCGTTACCGCGGCTACGTACTCGTCTTTGCGCTCGCGCCCCAAGGTCAAGCCGCGCTCGACAATGCGTTTGTGCACCATTTCAAAATGGCTCATTTCTTCGCGGGCAAGGGCCGCCATTTCGGTCACGAGGTCGCTGAGCTCCGGGTAGGTTACCACCAGGGAAATCGCCGTGGACGCGGCTTTTTGCTCGCAGTAGGCATGGTCCGTCAAGATCTCGCTGAGGTGCATTTCGGCAGCCCTCGCCCAGCGCGGATCGGTCGGTAGTTTGAGCCCAAGCATCATACAATGGCAAAAGTACGGCCCAGGCGCCCGATCTTCGGGGCATGTTCAAGCATTGGCGTTGGTGGTTAACCCTCGTGGCGGTATCGTTTATGGTCGGTTCGCCGAGCCCGTCTACCGACCTCGACCGCACCGCGACGTGGAACGACGCGTGGTCGGCCGGGCTGGTTCGGGTCGTCGTCGTGCCCGACCTGGGCGTCATGCAGCTCGACGGCGGGCGCGTACTGGGCTACGACGTGCAGCTGCTGGAATGGTGGGGGCGCCGAACCGGCCACCCTATCGAATGGCAGTACGCGGCTTCGGTCCATGAGGCCCTGGAGGCGGTTCGGCTCGGAACCGCCGACGTGGCGGTTGGGCCCATTCCCGAAGAAGGCATGCTGGAATTGGCCGCAACCCAACCGGTGCGCTCGTTTCGGTGGGTTCGGGTGGGAACCTCAAAGACCGCTACCCCACCCGCTTCTTCGGCCGCCAAAAAGGCCAAGAAGGCCAAGAAGTCCGCCCGCAAGCCCCGCGTTGCGCCCAAGCCGCGCATCCACATTCCGGGCGAATTCCCCAAACCCCTGTGGCTGTTGGAGGCCGACAGCTTGAATGTGGTACCCGCCGGCCCGACGATGTTTCGCTTTGCCGGGCTCGACACGAGCCAGTGGATCATGCCCGACTACGTGGCCCGAGCTTGGGGCCGTCGCGGAACCCGACTGGCCAAGGGCAGCTTTCACTGGGCGGTGCGCCCCGGCGACACGGTGCTGCTCGCCGAACTCAACGACCTGGTGCGCGGACGCTCCAGCCGCAACCAGCGCGGGGCGTTGGCGCAAAAACCCGTTCCGCGCCCGAGCGACCGCGACAGCCTGATTTCGGCCTACGACGCGCTGTTGGTCGGCCACAGCGGCTGGGACCGCTTCACGCTCAATGCGCTCATTTTTGCGGAGAGCCGGTTTAACCCGAGCATCGTTTCGCCCGCGGGCGCGGTGGGACTCATGCAGCTCCTGCCTTCGACCGCCAACCGCATGAACCGCGGTCCGGTGGACCTCTACAACCCCAAGGCCAACATCAAGGTGGGCATTCGCTACCTGCGCTACTTGGACCTGTTTTGGAAAAACCGCGGCGTTCCCGACGACCAGCGACTGCCGTTCGTCATGGCTTCCTACAACACCGGGCCCGCGCCGGTCGAGCGCGCCATGAAGCGCGCCCAAAGCAAGGGGTACGACCCCACGCGTTGGTTCGGAAACGTCGACCAAGTGGCCAAGGGCCCCGGGGGGCACTACGCCCGCAAAACGCGCGACATGGCCCAGCAGTATCAGGGCTTCGTGCAGTCGTGGCGGCGCGCCCGGCTGCGCAGCACCACCCCAAACGATCCGGGATCGGTTAAAACTGAAAGTAAATAAAGGGCTGGCTTTCGGCCGCCATAAACTGGTAGGCCAGCAGTACCGCCGCCACCCCGGCGAGGCCCCAAAGGGCGGGGTGCATCTGGGCAAAGCGCGAGCGGTACTGGTCTTTGTAGCGCTCGGGGATCCAGTGAATGCCAAATCCCACCGCCAGTACCGCAGCAGGACGCCACCAGGCCTGCAGCATCGCCATGCTCGGCGCTAAGTCCCAAGCAGTCGTGAGTTGGTCGAGCATCGCCATGGCCGTGTCCCAGTCAGGGGCGCGGAACCAAATGCGGGTAAACGTGATGAATACGAGGGTCAGCGCGACGCCCAAACCGCGAAACAGCCACCCGTCTGCCCGGTACGGGCGCAGCCGCGACCAGAGCTTGTAGGACACCAAACCCAGGCCGTTGAGTCCGCCCCACACGACAAAGTTCCACGAGGCTCCGTGCCACAGTCCGCCCAAGAGCATGGTGAGCAGCAGGTTGATGTTGGTATTGAATCCGCGGCGAAAGGCAGGAATGAACTGGTAGAGGAGCAAAAAGCTGAGCACGAGCACGGCCAGAGCATAGGAAACCCACGAAGTCGGCGCCCACCAAGCCAAGCCAAAGAGTCCGGCAAAAATGAGGACGTAGCTGGCCGTGGAGCCGCTTCGATTCCCTCCGAGGGGGATGTAGAGGTAGTCCTTCAGCCAGCTCGAGAGCGACATGTGCCAGCGCTTCCAGAACTCGGCGACGCTGCGCGCCTTGTAGGGCGAATCAAAGTTTTTCACCAGCGTGAAGCCCATCCACAGGGCGATTCCGATGGCGATGTCGGTGTAGCCGCTGAAGTCGGCGTAGACCTGCATGGTGTAGGCAAAAAGGGCCAGCGTGTTTTCCCAACCGGTGTAGAGCGTAGGCTGGCTGAAGACGCGGTCGACCAAGTGCACGGCCAAGAAGTCCGCCAAAATGACCTTTTTCAGGAAGCCGTTGACGACCCAAAACAATCCCAATCCAAACTGTGCGCGGGTAACGGTGTAGGGCTGGTAAAGCTGCGGAACGAAGTCGCTCGCGCGCACAATGGGGCCCGCGACGAGCTGCGGAAAAAAGCTGACGTAAAAGGCAAAGTCGCTGAAGCGGCGCACCGGCTCAAGCTGCCTCCGGTAGATGTCCACCGTGTAGCTGAGGCACTGAAAGGTGTAAAACGAAATGCCAACCGGAAGCAGAATGACGTCTTCGACAAAGTCGGTGCCGAGGTGGGCGTTGGACCATCCGGCCCAGAAGGGCTGCGGATTCCAGGCCCAACCGGTCAGGTCGTTCCAGACGTCGGCGGCAAAGTAGGCGTACTTGAAAAAGAACAGGACGCCGAGGTTGCTGAACACACTGACCCCCAGCAGCAGTTTGCGCAAAGCGCTCCGCGACGATCGGTGCAACGCGTGGCCTACGCCGTAGTCGACGGCCGTAGTGAAGATGAGCAGCACGACGTACCACTGGCTGGTGTGGTAGTAAAAGAACCACGAAGCCAGCATGAGGTAGGCGTTGCGCAGGGCGATTTTGCGTTCGAGTGCGGCAAAACCCACCAGCACGACCGCAAAAAAGACCCAGAACCCCAACTCAAGGAAGGTCCAGGGCTTGCTTGCCTCTGCGCGAAGCAGTTGGATCCATGCGTCTACCATGACCGTCGTTCTTGGTGGCGAAGGTAGGACTTCACGAAGGCTTGCGCGAACCACTCCGCCTCGGCTTCGTAGCCCGCTTGACTCAGGTGGATGCCGTCGGGGCGGGCCCACTGATTGGCCATCCACCGCCGCACCGATCCATACCCGCCCATCAGGCGGTAGAAATCAAATACGGCCCCGTCGTGCTTGGCGGCGAGGCGGTACATGATGCGCTGCACGGCGATTCCGTGGGGGTTGGTTGCCCCTTGGTACAGGGCGTCGTTGTTGGTCAGCCAAATGAACTCGGCAGTGGGCTGCACCGAGCGCACCGCGTCGACCAAGCTGTCGTAGCGGCGCTCAAACGCCAGCGTGTCGAAGTCGCCGCGGGCTTTATGGGCGTCGTTGATTCCGAGGCCAAACACCACGAGGTCGGGCGGAAGCTCGCGGAGCTGGTCCGCAAACCGCACGGCCTTGAGGTAGCTGTGGGTGGCCGCGCCGTTCACCCCGACGGAATGGTAGCGAATCCCCTGGGGGTCGGCGGGGCGAACCAGCACGCCTTCAAGGCTCAGGGTGTCGCGCCGTCCCGGTCGCGGCGCCCATTCCACGGTCAGCGTGTCGGTCGGGCGCTCAAAAACCACTTCGATGCCGTCGGGGCGGCGAAGGACCGTGTCCACCGGTCCGCGCATCAAGGGCGGCGCAAGGGAGTCGGCACCCGGGTAAAACAGCAGCACGGATTTGGCGCGCAGCGGCAGCTCTTTGTGGTACAGGGTAAAGCCCGCTGAATCGGCCGTGTAGGCGCGGATTCCCGAGAACCCCCAGGGTCCGCGGTGCTGCGGAACCGAACAGCGCTGGCCCACCCAAGTGCCCTTCACGCGGACTCCGACGCTGCGCGGTCCGTTGGTGCCGGCCAAAGGATAGGGAAAAAGCCAGCCCACCGAACCCTGCACGCCCGGAGCAAACGCGTGAAGCTGCCGGCGAACGGCGTCGGTGAGCATGCCTGCTTGAACGTGCGATCCCCCTAAATGCACGACGTTGAGGCTGCCACGGCCCTCGTACACCAAGGTGTCGAGTCGCTGCCACACGGCGTTTAGGCTCGAGTCCCCTCGAGGCATCCAAAGTTCAGGGCTCTGGCTGGGAACCGGTTGGGCTTGCAGCGCGCCGCCCAGCAGCGCAAGCGCCACCCACAGCCCCCAGCGGCCAGAAGCCCTACTTAGCTGGAGCATGGCGGTCGAGTTCCTGTTCGAGGGCGAGGGCTAAGGCACGGCCCACCTTGCGGGCTCCGTTGGGCGTAAAGTGAATGTGGTCGGCGCCCGCGAGCGGCGGATTGCGCTGCGCCCAGTCGCTCATGCTTCCGGCCCCGCCCATAAAGGCGAAGACGTCGAAAAAGGCCGCGCCCTGAGCGTGCGCCGCGTCGCGAAGGGCGGTCCGCACCTCGTCCACGAAGGGATAGGTTTCCCAGGCCACATCGACCTTATGCGCCATGTCGCTCGGGCCCACCACAAGCACGTCGGCGTCGGGAAGGGCCTGCTGAATTAGGGCAATTTGGCGCGCAAACGCCTTGCCGTACCGGGCCACCTCGGCCGCCGACTTGAAGTAGGGCACGGCGTTGCCGCCGAACTGCAAGATGACCAACCCGGGGCGAGCTTCGCGCAGCGAGGCCACAAAATGCGGCGGATTAATTCGCTTAAATCCAAGTCCGTCGGCGCCGCGCATGGACACGTTGTCCACCGCCACCCCGCGGGTGCCGTCCCAGGCGGCTCCGTACCAGAGCGGACTCTGCCCGTTGAACTCGACGCGCACCCGACTCATGGGCTGGGGGGCCACAAACTCCATTTTCGACGGGTCGCCGGCGCTGTAGTAGCGAATGTGCGAAAGGCTGTCCTCAAAGTAGACTTTGACCTCGGTGGGGCCCTCGTAGGGCCCGAGGAACAGCGTCAGCTTTTGTGCGGACCGCACCCGGTCGTAGCCGTAGTTGCGGGCGCGGAATTCCATACTCGCCGTGTTCCCTTGGTAGCGGTGCGCGATGCCGCGCACGCCATAAAATCCCGACGGTTCGCGGTCGCTTGGGCGCCCAAAGCAGGCGTAGCGCTGCCAGTTGCCGCTCGCCCGGTGGTCCACGCTCGCCATGGGGACGAACGGATCCATTCCCTGCAGTCCGGGGCCCATGCCGCCGTAGCGCTGCTGAAGCACCTCGCGCAGGTCGGCCGAGATGCGGTCGCCTTCGATTTGGGAGTCGCCGTAATGCAGCACGCGCACCACCTGCTGGTCTGCCGACCGCAGGGCACGGGCAAATTGGGCAAATCCCAAGGTATCGCCTTCGGGGAACTCAATGAGGCCCACTTCTCCGCCTTGCGGTCGCTGAAGTCCTTCTTCTTCCTCGGGCTCGGGCTGCACCGCGAGCTCGGCATCTTCGCCCTGAAGCGCCGTCCACCACGAGGAATTGGGCCACTTGACCCCATCAGGCCGCCAGGCATCGGGCCAGCACGAAATTCCCGCCAGCACGGCGAGCACACTGAGCACAAACAGCAAGGTAGACCAGGGACTTTGGCGGTTCATCGGGGTATTTTTAGCACTTGTCCGGGGTAAATGCGGTCAGATCCTTTGTTGGCGGCGTAGAGCTGCTTGAGGGTCACGCCCGGGTAGCGTCGCTGAATCACGCCAAAATTATCGCCTTGGCGCACCACAATGCGCAGTTCGGTCTGCGCGGACTTCGGGGGCTGGGCAGGCACCCCCGTGGCGGCTGCAGGAGGGGGCGGCGCAGCGGCCGCAAGGCCGGCGCCTGACGTCGCCCGTCCGGGGTCGGTGCGCTCGGCGGGCAACTGGTCGGACCCCTTGCTTCGGAACGCAATCGGCCGCGCCCATGCCGCCGTGTCGGGGCGCGGGACGGGCAGTTCGTTCCATCGGTAGGTGGGGGTTTCTCGGCGCCGCACGGCCCGCGGGGACCGAATCAGGGCCCAGTCCGCGCAGGAGCTGTCTCCAAAAAGGCAGTAGTAATCAAGCCAAAGGGTGCGGGCGGCGTCGTAGGCATGCCCCGAATCCTGCTGAACGCGTTCCCAACCGAACCGGGCTGCGGCGGGCTGGGGCAACCCAAAGGGCCCTAGGCGCGGAATTCCCGGCTCGTGCGCGCTTTGCAGGGCCCGCAAGGCGTGAGGCTGCATGTAGACCGGTTGGTAGCGCGCCGTGTCGACGGCGCCCCAAGAGGCCCACCCTAATACCCATAAAGCAAGCCAAAGTCCGCGCATCTAGGCCAAAGGTACCGAACCCGCGCAATGATGCAATGCCGCTCAGCCGCGTTGGCGGAGCACCCAATAAAGTCCGCGCTGGTTGGACCGCATCTCCGGCAGCAGCAGGAGTACCGCCATTCCCTCGGTGAACGACGCAATGCCCCATCCGAGCACAAAAACAAAGTAGGGCGCCCAAAATCCCCAAGTGAAGAGCCAAATGAAGAGGAAGCCTTGGAGGTACCCGCCTATTTTGGTCGAATACAGATGCAGGCTTGGACTGCGCTTGAACTTGACGAAGGACAAGACCAAGAAGGCCGAAATGAAGGCCACAAAAGCCCAAACGAGGTTCATCCAGTCGCCCAATTCGTCCTGCTTAAAGGCATGCAGGCCGTAGAATGCCGCGACGTAGGTTCCGTAGTCGGCGAGCGAATCGAGCTGGGCTCCCCATTCGGTTTGCAGGTTGAACCGGCGGGCAATCCACCCGTCGAGGATGTCGGTGAGCAGGTTGACCACAATCAGCACACTGAACAAGGCCTCCTGGCGGGAGTATACCAAGTAGATCAGGTAGGGAAAAGCGACCAGGCGGTAGCCGCTGAGTACGTTGGGAAGGTGCTTAAGCATTTAAAAACGGCGTTTCATTCCGACGGCGACCAGCACCCCCGAAAGAAGGGCATGGATTCCGCTGTTCACGAGCAAGCTGGCGGCAAAGATGGCCGGTCCGCTGAGTTGCGGGCTAAGCCCAAAGGCATGGGGGTTTTGCGGAATCCACAGAGCGAGGACCAGCGAACCGAGCGCCGCCGAATCGAGCTTGTCGGCGAGCGCGCTGAGCTGTGGAAACCGCGCGCTCTGGGCGCCTGCGGCGATGCCCAGGCGTCGTTTCACCCAGGAATTGGGGAGTTCCGCCGCCACGTAGACCAGACCGAGCCCACCTCCCCACAGGGAAGGCGCCACCGGCAGGGTCGCGGAGCCCCATGCCGCACCGACCGTGGCCGCCACCGAGCTCAAGGCGACCATGACGAGCACCCCTCTCCAGGTTTTGTGGGGTCCCAAACCCGCCTCCCACAAGGGGAGCGCAAGGCCCTCCGCGACCTTAAATCGGACCACCGCCATGTGCAGGATTCCCGCCGCCGCGGTCGGCAGCAGCACCGCCTGCAGGTTCCACCACAGAAGCTCAATCATGAGTCCCATCCCACATGAACCGCTGGACCGCGGAATCTCGAAGTTGGCGCTGGCCCTCTTCGCGCCCGCAGCGCGACAGCAGCTCAAGGGCCGCAGGGTGCGTCGTGTCCATGCGCACGGGCCCGGTGGCCTCCCACGGAATCACCGGGGGCGGAATGCGCAGATAGGACGTTTCCGGAGCCAGTTGCGGCAAAAAAGCCGAAACGGCATCGTGCGTCAGCGCCGCCTGACCGTAGGTAGAGGCGTGCAGCATGCGCTGGATCCACTGCGGCAAGGACGTGGGCGGTCCGGCGCTGCGGTACCCTTCGGGCTGCTCAACCGTTCCGATCGACAGCACTTCGAGGCGTCCTACCCCGCGGTACTTGGGCTGCGCTTCGACCAATCCGCTCAGCGCGGGCGAATTCACCCACAATCCGCCGTCGGCATACAGCTCGCCTTCGATGGCGTGCGGACTAAAGTAACCCGGCGTGGCCGAAGTCGCCAGCGCCACGTCGACCGCGCGAACCCGCGGGTGGCTGGCCCGGGTAAAGACGCAGCGCGCGCCGGTCGTCAAATTGACCGAAGCCACGCTCACGTCGGTTTTGAGGTCGGCCAGAGTCATGTCGCCAAAAAGCTGCTGAAGCCCGCGCTCCAGGCGGCGGGGCGTGTACTTGCCCTTCAATCGAAGCTGGCGGAACAGCTGGCTCGTGCGCTGAACGTGGGCGCGCCATCCGTCGGGGTGGTTGGGGAAAATGTGCGGACCCTCCCGCTCCAAAAAGTCTCCGAGTCCCTTAGCGGTGTGTCCGGCGGCCAAGCCCAGCGCCAAAATTCCGCCCGAAGAGGTGCCGCTGATCCACCCCACGTGCGCGGGCCACGGCCTGCCGAGTACCGATTCCAACTCGGCGAGTACCCGTGCGGAGTACAGCGCCTTGATGCCCCCGCCGTCTAAGGACAGGAGCCTGAACACTGCGGATTCCGATTCATTCATGACCCCAAGTAACATCGTTTTTGCCATTTTTCGGCAGCAAAAACTGAAAAGTTGAGCTCAAGTTCCGGCGATCCTTGCGCGAACTCAGCCGGGCCTGGGGACCCAAAAAAAAAGCCGAACACCTCAGGGCATTCGGCTTTGGGCGCGCCACGGGGCGCTTTAGGGTGAATGACGGGGTTCGAACCCGCGACCTCCGGAACCACAATCCGGCGCTCTAACCAGCTGAGCTACAATCACCGTGTTTAGGGCGGCAAATATAGGAACTGCCGGTGGTTCAGCAAGCAGATTTACGCCGAACTTTACGCCAATGAACCTAATCCACGTCGTGCGCATGTGGCCCGATTCGGGCGACCCCCAGCTGGGCAGCTTTGTGCGGAGCCACGTCGCCGCCTTGCGCGACGCCGGGGCGCGGCAGCGCGTGGTGGTTTGGTCGGGAAGGACCCACGCGCCCCTCTCGCTTGACGGAGTCGAAATCATTGCCGGCCCCCCGGTTGCGCCCGGCCCAGCAGGGTGGAACGCCAAGGCGCGCAGCGTCCTTTCGCTCGGCCGGCCCGACGTGCTGCACGTGCACGGTTCCGGTGGCGACACCGCCTACCTCTTCGTGCGGAGCATTATGCAATGGGGTCAGCGCACCCCGCGCGCGGTCTCGGAACACCAGTACTTTGGCGACGGGGCCCTTCCGGGCGGAACCCTTTGGACGCACCGCCTCGCCAACCTTCGCACCGCCGTGTCGCCCTTTTTGGCCGAGCGGTTTGCGTCCGTCGGCCGAGTGGACGTGGTGCCGAATTGCTGGGATGCTCCCCTCGCCCACCAACGGCGCCAAGCCCACGGCAGCGGACGCCGCGTGCTCCACGTCGGCGATTGGATCGACGCTACCAAAGGCATTAGCCCGCTCCTCGAAGCGTGGCTAACCCATTCCGCGCGCCACCCCTCGGACCACCTCACCCTGGTGGGCGACGGAGCGGACCGCCCGCTGCTCGAGCCCCTGGTCCGCGCCACCCCCAACTGCAGCTGGCTCGGACGCATGGCTCCAGGCGACCTCGAGACTGAAATGGGTCGCCACGACGTACTTGTGGTGAATTCCCCGCGCGAAACGTTTTCGATGGTGGTGGGGCAAGCGCGCGAACGCGGCCTGCACGTGCTCAGCACTCGCTGCGGCGGACCCGAATCCGTATACGGCGGCCTCAACGGCATCTCCTACCGCCACGGGGCCTACAACGACGTGGCGGACCTTGCCCAGGCGCTCCACGACCTACCCCTTCCGTCGGAACCCATAGAGCCGGCGGAACTCCGCGCCTTTCGGCCCGAATCCGTTTCTGCCTTGTTTGCCGAGCGGTACCGAAGCGTAGGCGTCCGAATCTAAAGCGAGCTGCTCGTTGCTAGCTGCTCGTTGCTAGCTGCTCGTTGCCCGTTAGCCATTCAACCAGTTAGCCAGTGAGCCAATTAGCCAGTGAGCCAATTAGCCAATTAGCCAATTAACCAGTAAGCCAATTAGCCAGTTAGCCAATTAGCCAGTTAGCCAATTAGCCCTTTACCGCAACGCAAACAGCGAGTCCACGCCGATTCGGCGGGCCGCCAAAAAACCTTCTGCGTGCTCCACGCCCATCACCCGGCCCCATTCGGCGGTGCGGGCGGTCAGGGAATCCCAAAACCACTTCGACGAAATCACGGTTTCGGGTCCGTCGGCGTTGGCTTGGTAAAACTGCGAGGCGTGGGCGGCCAACGACGCCATTTTGGCCTCGACGTAGCCTGAAATGTCGACGGTAAAATCCGCCTGAAGATCATAAAACTGAATGTAGTGGTAGACGTGCTCGGGGCGGAACGGCGCCTGCGGCTGGCCGTCGTCGCCCAACGACTCCCACTTGTGCAGGCCGGCCCTGAAGCAGGCCTCGACCACCATGGCGGAGGCCACTCCGTGGTCGGGGTGCCGGTCCCTGGGCGCGTTGCAGAGCACCACGCGCGGCCGGTGGGTGCGCACGAGCTCAATGACGCGCTGCTGGCTTTCGAAATCGTTCACGAGTCGACCGTCGGGAAGGTCGAGGTTCACGCGGAACGTCGCCCCCAAAATCTGGGCGGCCTTTACCGCTTCGGCGTCGCGCTCGAGCACGGTTCCGCGGCTGCCCATCTCGCCGCGCGTCAAATCGACCAAGCCCACCGTATGGCCGAGGGCCACGTGCTTGGCGAGGGTTCCGCCGCAGCCCAACTCAATGTCGTCGGGGTGGGCGCCAAAAGCGAGAATATCTACCTGCATGCTCGGTTACTTTCCGAGCGCGAAGTTCCGAATTTCTGAATTAGTGGGCGACACCGTCGACAGGTGGCTGCTCACCCACTGACCTTTTTCGTTCACGAGGAACTTGTGAAAATTCCAGCGCACGGTGGCGTCCTTCGCGCCGTTCTTGGTCTTGCTGGTCAGCCATTGGTAGACGGGGTGCGGGTTGTCGCCCTTGATCGCGACTTTCTCCATCATCAAAAAGGTGACGCCGTAGTTCTTTTGGCAAAAGGCGCCAATTTCGGTTGCGGACCCTTTTTCTTGGCCCCCAAAGTCGTTGCACGGAAAGCCTAGGATGACAAAGTTTCCGCTCTTGGCCTCATCCCACAAAGCCTGAAGCTCCTTGTACTGGGGCGTGAATCCGCATTCCGAAGCCGTGTTGACGATCAGCACCCGCTTGCCCTTGAGCTGCGCAAAGTCGTAGGGTTCGCCGTCCAGCGTGCGCGCTTGGAGGCTGTAAAAATCAATCGGGGCGTCGACGGGTTGCGCCATCGAGCGGCTGCAGCCAAGCAGCGTGGTGAGTAGGGACATGGCCAGTAGGTTCTTCATCATGATAGGTGTATAACCGCAAAACGAAGTTAGGGTTCACTGCGCGGACTACCTTTGGCGCATGAAGCGTTGGTGGATGCTTGGGCAATGGGCGGTGAACGCCGACGTGCGCCGCGGCGCGGACTACCTGCAGTTCCTGCTTTTTACCGCGGTCGCGACCTACCTCGTCTACCAAATGGTACCGGCTCCCAGCCCCAGCGTGTGGCTCGCGCTCCTTTGGGTGGTGGTGCTGTTCAGCGCGATGCAGGCCGCGTTTCGCGCCTTCCACGAGCCCGACGCGCTGTGGTCCTACCTCAATCAGTTGGTGCGCCCTGAAGAACTTTTTTGGGTAAAAAGCGCCCAGATCGCCGTGCACACCGTCGTGACGGCGGGAGCGGCCCTGCTGCTTTTTGGGTTGTTTTTTGGATTGCCCGAATCGGCCCAGTCGCTCGAAGCAGCGGCCAAAGTCACCACCGCCTTGCTGCTGGGTGCGCTGGCCCTGGCGGCGACCATGAGCTTTACATCGGCCCTCGCGAGCCGAGCGGGCGCCAACCCGACGCTGATGGCGACCTTGAGCCTTCCGCTGCTCATGCCCACCGTCCTCGTGGTGCGCCGGGCAAGTTCGCTGGCAGCGGCCAACCAAGAGTGGTCGGAACTGGCGATGCCCTTATTTGGCGAACTGGTCGTGTGGGCGCTTCCGCTCGCCTTAGGTAGCGTGCTTATGCCCTACCTTTGGAAGCAGTGAAAAACGGCTTTTCTATCGCTTGGAAAACCGCGGCCGCAGCGCTGGTTAGCTACAGCCTGGTCGCGGGTTTTATGGCCCCGGTTCCGCGGCTTTTTATCCTTAACGAAACCATTCGCAACCTCTACTTTCACGTGCCCATGTGGTTCACGATGATCGCACTGATGGGGGTGTCGCTGGGGCACAGCATCGCGGGACTTCGCAAGCCCGGAACGGCCGCCCTGGAGTCTGACCGCAAGGCCCGCCTCGCCGCAGAAGTGGCCCTGGTTTTTGCCGCACTCGGACTCGTCACCGGCATGATTTGGGCCCGGTTCACGTGGGGCGCCTACTGGACCAACGACCCCAAACTCAACGGAACCGCGGTGGCCGTCCTGATCTACCTCGCCTATTTTGTGCTGCGCAGCAGCGTGGAAGATCCTGAAAAACGGGCCCGCCTGGCCGGAACCTACAACCTATTTGCGTTCGTCCTGATGCTCGTGTTCATTGGCATTTTGCCCCGCATGACGGACTCCCTTCACCCGGGCAATGGGGGCAACCCGGCCTTTGGTTCCTACGACCTCGACAACGGCATGCGCGCGGTGTTTTACCCCGCCGTGCTCGGATGGATCGGAATCGGTTTGTGGTTGCTTGAACTCCGCGACCGTTTGGTGCGTTTAACTCAATGAGATGCATATGATTCGTTTTTTACAGCAAGCTCCCCCCGTAGAAATGGCCGACGCCCTGCGCGCCAACGGTAAAATCGGGGTAGTCGTCGCGGTAGTGGCCGTCATTTTTGCTGGCCTCGTCGCCTACCTCACGTGGCTCGACCTTCGGCTGCGCAAAGCCGAGAAATCCGCGCGGTAAATGAAGCGAGGACACCTCATCGCCCTCGTCGTCATCGCGCTGCTTGTGGGCGCCCTTATGGTGACGATTCAAGACGCCAGCACCTACGCCACCTTTGAGCTCGCCCAGCGAAAGGCGCCCGAGCAGGTAACGGTCGTCGGGCAGCTCGACCTGGAGCAGCCGATTACGTTCAATGCCCAAACTTCGATGCTGCGCTTTACCGCAGTCGACAAGGACGGAGCGCGCTGCGTGGTGTACTTCAATCAGCCCAAACCGACTGATTTTGAGCGCGCTGAAGAAGTCACATTGACCGGAATGAGCTCAGGCGACACCGCCTTTTTTGCCCAAGATATTTTAATGAAGTGCCCGTCGAAGTACGCCGACGAAGCCAAGCTGAGCGCGCCCTAATGGACTACATCGGAGAACACACGTTTTGGGCCCTTGCCGGGCGATTTTTTACCTACCTCGCGTTCACGGGAGCCCTCGGAACGGCGCTGTTTTATGGCGTCAACTGGCTGCGGCCCGGGGCCTGCAGCGGGCCCGACGAGCTCGGACGCACCAAAACTCCCGACCCCGCCTACCTCAACGCTGGCCGAGGGGCATTTGCCCTGCACAGCCTGGGGGTTCTCGGCATCCTTGGCGTGCTTCTGACCGCGATCTTGAGCCATTGGTTCGAATTTGACTACGTCTGGCGCCACTCGTCGCGCGACCTTCCGATTCAGTACGTCTTTAGCGCCCTGTGGGAGGGCCAAGAAGGCAGCTTCTTGATTTGGATGGTCTGGCACGTGCTGCTCGGATGGATTTTGGTGCGGAGCGCCCGCAGCTGGGAGCACGGAACCATGGCCGTCGTCGGGCTGGTGCAGCTGCTGCTCACCAGCATGCTCCTCGGCGTGTACGTGTTCGGAACCAAAATTGGCTCCAGCCCGTTCACCCTGATCCGCGAACTGCCTGAAAACCTGGGACTCCCGTGGACCACCATCAAAGACTACTTGATCCGCATCCCAGCATTCCGCGACGGACAGGGCCTGAATCCCTTGCTCCAGAACTACTGGATGGTCATCCACCCCCCCACCTTGTTTTTGGGTTTCGCTGCCACCCTGATCCCGTTTGCCTACGCGGTCGCCGGCTGGGTCGAACGCCGCCCGCTGGAATGGGTCACCCCTGCCCTGCCCTGGGTGTTCTTTGGCGTGGGTGTGCTGGGCACCGGCATTTTGATGGGCGGCGCTTGGGCCTACGAAGCCTTGAGTTTTGGCGGATTTTGGGCCTGGGACCCCGTAGAAAACGCCTCGCTCGTCCCCTGGATTACGCTCGTGGCGGCCGGCCACGTGATGTTCATCGTGAAGAAGAAAAAGACCTCGGGCGGACTGACGGCCATTCTGACGTTTTTGACCTTCATCTTGGTGCTGTACTCGACCTTTTTGACGCGGAGCGGGGTGCTCGGTGACAGTTCCGTTCACTCGTTTGTGGACCTGGGGCTCAACGGCCAGCTCATGCTCCTCCTCGGTTTTTTTGCGGCCGGAAGCCTGCTTCTCCTGCTGCTTCGGTGGAACGCGCTGCCGAAAAACGCCGCCGACGAGGCTTTTTCGTCGCGCGAGTTTTGGCTGGTGATCGGCAGCCTCGTGCTCTTGCTCAGCGCCGTGCAAATCAGCTTCAGCACCAGCATACCCGTTCTCAACAAACTCATCGGTCCCGAAGGTTTGCTCCCGATTTTGGGCGAGGCCATGGCGCCCCCGGCCGACGTGTTCCGCCACTACCACTCCATTCAGATCCCGGTAGCCATTGTGGTTTCGCTGTTCATGGCGGCCGTTCCGTTTTTGCGTTGGGACGCAACCCCCAACGAGATGCTGCGCCG
>JBEGTJ010000030.1:0-20204 GCA_041179465.1 Bacteroidota bacterium
CACATCGGGTTTTGGATGTGGAAGTCCATTCACACCACGATGGTCGCCATTCTTCCGATTTACTTGATCGGATTCTGGCCCTGGTTCTTTGGCTTTTTGCTGATGGCCTCCATTACCGGGCTCTCCTTGAGCGTGGTGTTCCAACTGGCCCACGTGGTGGAGGGCGCAACCTTCGCCCAATCAGACGTCACCGACCCCACGCACATTGAGTCCGAATGGGCCGTTCACCAGCTGCAGACCACGGCGAACTTCGCCACGCGAAGCCGCATTTTGACCTGGCTGCTCGGAGGCTTGAATTTTCAGGTGGAACACCACCTCTTTCCCCGAATCAGCCACGTGCACTACCCGGCGATTTCGCGCATTGTCAAGGAGACGTGTTCGGAGTTCAACGTGCAGTACCAAGAGTTCCGCACGTTTGCTGACGCGCTGGGTGCCCACGTGCGGCACCTCAAGCGCTTAAGCGTAGCCTAAAGGTTGCTGATTTGGAGCGAAACCCCGTCGTACTGGACGCGGTAGGGGAGCAGGCCCCAGGTGCTGGTGCCGCTGGTGGCGCTTCCGTCAAAGAGCAAGAACCGCTGGCCGTCGCAGGCGCACTCGGCATATAAGCCCTCCACGATTTGGGCGGCTCCGCAGGACTGCGAAACGTGGTTGGGGCAGCGCAAGTCGTAAGCGCCAAAATCGTTGGCGTCTCCAAAGTTGGTGCGCCGGTAGACCGCGACGCCTCCGTGGCCCCAGTCGCTGCGACGGTAAATTCCGCCAACAAACTGAAGATCGTAGGCCGACGGGCTGTTCAAGAAGACCGTTTCGCTCAAAAGTACATAGGGCACCGGATGGCGGTTGTCGGAACCGCCGCAGGCAACTAAAACCGCCCCCGAGAGCAAAGCAGGAAAAATCTTCGTCATTTCGCAAACAAACGTAAGCCGAACCTGCTTATCCACATTAATTCTGCGTTATTTTAGCCCACTGATTCGCATCGGATCCACCTAATACGCTTTGCTTATGCGTCTACGTTACGCCCTGTTAGTGCTGATTTTCGGAGCCTCCACCCTCGCGTGGGGCCAGACTCGTCCCTGGCCTCGGGCGCCTCGGACTTCGACGGCAACTACAACATCAACCCGGTACAGCCAGGCACCTACACCGTGGTGTGCGAAATGTTTGGCTACACCTCGATGACGTTTACCGGCGTGGAAATCAACCCCGGTCGCCCCACTGAATTGAAGTTCGCCCTGTCGACTTCAAGCGTGGAGCTCGGAGCGGTGGACGTGGTGGCTAAGTACGAGGCTCCGCTCATTGAAAAGGGCAAAACCGCGGCGAGCTTCAGCGCGGACCAAATCCGCAACCTCGCCGGCCGGGGTGTGAACGCCGTCCTTTCCCAGACCGCGAGCGTCGTTCAGGACGAGCGCAGCGGCGGAACCTTCTTCCGCGGTGGCCGTAGCGACGGTAACGTGGTGTTTGTCGACGGCGTAAAAATGCGCGGCGACATCAACCTTCCGCGCGAAGCCATTCAAACCACCGAAGTCATCACGGGAGGCGTTCCCGCCCAGTACGGTGACGTAACCGGTGGCGTAATTTCCACGACGACCAAAGGCCCGAGCCCTCGCTACTTCGGTACCGTAGAATACGTTACCTCGGCGCTCTTTGACCGCAACAACTACCACCTCGGCGGCTTGACGCTTGGCGGTCCTCTGGTGTTCAACAAAGACAAAACCCAGCCTTTGGTGGGCTTCCTGCTCGCAACCGAGTTCAGCTACACGGGCGTGGGCCGTCCCTACGCGACGCCGGTGTACAAAATCAAGGACGAAATTTTGGCCGACCTTAAGGCCAATCCCTTGATGCCCACGGCGACGGGCCTCGGCACCATTCGCCGCGCGGAACTTTTGACCAAAGACGCCTTCGACATCATTCCGACCCGCTTGAATGTGGCCAGCACGGTATTCCGCGCCACCGGCAACATCAACATCAAGACCAGCAAGAAGACCAACCTCGTTCTGGGCGGACGCGCGTTCTACTCCGACGGCCGCAACGGCAGCTTCTTCCACTCGCTCCTGAACTACGAGAACAACGGCGCTTCTACGCAGCGCGACCTTTCAGGTTACGTCCGCTTCACCCAGCAGTTCGGCAGCGGAGACGACAAAGGCCTGATTAAGAACGCGTTTTACACGATTCAGGCCGACTACACGATCAACAACTTCAAGAATTTTGACCCGAACCACGGAGACAACATCTTCCGCTACGGCCACGTGGGCAACTTCCAAACCGGCCGAATTGGTTTGTACGGCTACGGCCAAGACGCCAAAACCGGCATCACGGCATGGCGCAAGCTGCTCGACCTCGACACGGGCATTGCCTTCACGCCCTCGGCCTACAACCCCAACTTGGCGAACTACACGCAGTCGTACTACAATTTGGTCAACAGCGGCCTGATTGCCAACAACGTAGCCAACTTGGTGAACATCCAGCAGGGCGGAGGCCTCCTCAACGGCCAAGCCCCCTACGACGCCTACGGCCTCTTTGGCAACGTGGGTGCCGTTCAGTCAGGCTACAACTACAGCCAAAACGAGCAGTACCGCATCACGGCCTCGACCAACTTCGACATCAAGGGCCACTCCCTGATTGCGGGCTTGGAGTACGAACAGCGCTTTGACCGCAGCTTTGGGGTCGCCTCTTCAGCCCTTTGGACGCTGATGCGCAACCTGCAAAACGACCACATGCGCGAACTCGATTTGGAAAACCCCATTCTCGTGTACCGCGACGGCGTGTTCCAAGACACGATTTTCTACAACCGCGCCATCGACTTGACCAAGCCGCGCGCGTTCGACCGCAACCTGCGCCGCAAGCTCGGATGGGATCCCGACGGCAAGGACCAGCGCCTGCTCGACATCGACAACATTTCTCCCGACGACTTCCAGAACTACGGCGGACTTTCGCTCTTCTCGGCTCAAGAATTGGTCAACCCGGGCGGAACCTCTTACGTGAGCTACTTCGGCTACGACTACACGGGCCAACTGCAGCCGGGCAACCCGACGCTGGCCGACTTCTTCAAGGCCACGGACGCCAGCGGCAACCGCACCTACCCCGTGCGCGCCTTCCAGCCCATTTACATGGCCGGATACATTCAGGACCAATTCACGTTCGAGGACCTCTTCTTCAACGTCGGCGTGCGCGTAGACCGCTACGACGCCAACCAGCCGGTGCTCCGCGATCCGTTCTCGCTCTTCCCCGCCCACACGGTGGCTGACGTCAAGGCGCGCGGCGGACTCGAGGGCAGCGACATTCCCGTTTCGATGGGCGACGACTACATGGTGTACGTAGACGACATCAAAAATCCCAAGCGCATCATCGGCTACCGCAACGGATTCGATTGGTTCAATGCCGACGGCTCGCCCCAACCCAACCCCACCGTAATTGCCAACGCATCGGGCGGCCAGGCCAAGCCGTGGATTTTTGAAGAGGCATTCAGTGATCCGAGCAACCCCAATGCGCCGGTGCTCAGCGAAAAGTCGTTCCGCGACTACCGCCCCCAAGTGACGGTGAGCCCCCGCATCTCGTTCCAGTTCCCGATTTCGGAGGTGGCCGAGTTCTTTGCCCACTACGACCTGCTCGTTCAGCGTCCGACGGCAGCCCAGTCGCGCTTCAATCCGTTTGATTACCAGAACTTGGTGTTTGGTAACGCGTCGGTGGTGGACAACCCAGAATTGCTCCCGCAGAAGCAAACGGAGTACGAAATCGGATTCCGCCAAAAGCTCACGGACCGCAGTGCGCTGAAGATCAACGCCTTCTACCGCGAGTACCGCGACTTGATTCAGACGGTATCGGTTACCGAGGCCTACCCGGCCACGTACGTGACCTACGGAAACCGCGACTTCACTACTTCAAAGGGCTTCAGCTTCCAGTACGACCTGCGCCGCGTGGGCAACGTGCAAATGAATGCTCAGTACTCGCTGTCGTTTGCCGACGGTACGGGTTCAGGTGCCGAGTCGGGCCTCTCGCTGGCGCGTACCGGTTTGCCGAACATCCGCTACATCGTTCCGCTTGACTACGACCAGCGCCACAACCTGTCGGGCAACATCGACTTCCGCTACGGCCAAGGTGTCGACTACAACGGTCCGGTTTGGGGCAAGGTGAAGGTGTTTGAAAACGCGGGCATCAACATGCTGGCCACCGCCGGCTCAGGCTTCCCGTACTCTCGCCGCGTCCGTGCGTACTCCCTGATTGAGTCAGCTGCTCCGGTAGTGGGCTTGCTCAACGGATCGCGCCTGCCTTGGCAGTTCCGCGTCGACATGACCGCCAACAAGGTATGGTACTACAACAAGGGCAAGAACAACTTTGAAGTGTACCTCCAGGTACTCAACGTGCTCAATGCCGCCAACGTACTCGGAATCTACCCCTACACCGGATCGCCCGACGACGACGGCTACCTTTCTTCGCCGCAAGGACAGCAAGCCATTGCGTTCACGGCCAACGCCCAAGCGTTTTCTGATCTGTACACCATGCGAATGGTTAACCCCACCAACTTCTCTACGCCGCGCCTGCTTCGTTTG
Organism: Bacteroidota bacterium; assembly: GCA_041179465.1. Lineage (GTDB taxonomy): Bacteria > Bacteroidota > Bacteroidia > Flavobacteriales > Schleiferiaceae > TMED14. The sequence continues at coordinate 4,542 of JBEGTJ010000030.1, forward strand.
GGCGTTCGTTTAGGTCTGTAATAGCATTATGTCCGTTATGAACAAGCATCTCCTTTTCTTCGCAGCTTCGGTACTCGGTTTCACGGCGATGGCCCGTGAAGATGTGGGTACGACTTCTGGCAAAACCACCCGTTCCAACAAGACCGTGGAGGAACTTTGCCAGCCTTCACGCGCCCAGTCTGACTTGAACATCAACAACGTGCGCACCACCATTCTCGGTGGAGGCGATATGTGGTGGGACCTCAACGTCGCTCGCTACGAAGTGCCCAAGGGCAGCAACCGCCACTCCATGTTTGCCGGCTCCCTGTGGCTGGGTGGACTGGATGAGGGTAACCAGCTCAAACTGGCGGCCATGACCTACCGTTCGCGCGGTAACGACTTCTGGCCTGGTCCGCTTTCGACCGACGGCTTGGCCTCGGTAACCAAGGAGGTTTGCGATAAGTACGACCGCCACTGGATCATCACGCGCGAGCAGGTTGAAATGCACCGCGGATGGCTGCTCTGCAAAAACGACCCCGACTGCGACGTGGCTGCGAAGTACCCCGGCTACGAGGGCAGCATCCCCGAGATCATCAAGAACTGGCCCGCGCACGGCGTGGAAGGCGAACTGCCCTACACCCTGGCTCCGTTCATTGACCTGGACGGCGACGGTCGCTACGACTACAACGAGGACTACCCGGCCTACGACTTAGACCGCGCCTACGACTGCCGCTTGAAGGAGACCGACATCCTCTACGGCGACCAAACGATTTGGTGGGTGTACAACGACCGCGGTAACGTGCACACCGAAACCAACGCCGGAGCCATGGGCTTTGAGATTCGCGCACAGGCCTTCGCGTTTGCCACGAACGACGAAATCAACAACATGACGTTCCAGAACTACCGGATCATCAACAAGTCGACGTTCCGCCTGACGAACACCTACTTCTCGACCTGGTTTGACGCCGATTTGGGCAACTACCTCGACGACATCATCGGTTCAGACATTCCGCGCGGACTTGGCTTTGTATACAACGCCGACATCAACGACGAAGGCCCGATCGGCTACGGCATGAATCCGCCCGCTATTGGCTTTGACTTCTTCCAAGGTCCGTTTGCCGACTACTTTGACGGACGCGACAACGACCGCGACGGCTGCATCGACGGCGTGCGCGATGCCAATGGCGTCTGCATCCCCGAAAACCCCGTGACGGGCGTCAACGAGCGCATCATCATGTCGGGCTTCATGTACTACAACAACACGAGCTCGGCCTTCTCGGGCAACCCGAACAACGCTTCGGAATTCTACAACTACATGCAGTCGCGCTGGAAGAACGGCAACCCGTTGGTGGTTGAGACGCCGTGCGGACCGGGCTGTACGGGCAACGGCGACGGCTTTACCGCCGACGGTTCGGGCCTTGCGACCTTGTTTGCCTACCCGGGCAATACGTTCGATACCACGGGCGTAACGGAGCCTATTGCGGACCAAAACTGGTTCGAGTCCCCCAACAACCAACAGGACAAGCGCGGCCTGCACAACGCGGGACCGTTCTCGCTGGCTCCGGGCGCCTTGAACTTCATTACTACGGGTGCGGTATGGGCCCGCAACACCAACGATCCGGGTCCCTTGTACTCGGTGGAGCGCGTAATCATCGCCGACGACAAGGCCCAAAGCCTGTTCGACAACTGCTTCCAGATCTTGAACGGCCCCGACGCGCCCGACATGGAGATTCAGGAACTCGACCGTTCGGTGGTGCTGATGCTTTCGTACCGCGACGGCCAGAACAACGACAACTTCGACTACCAAGAGATCGATCCGTTGATCCAGGCCAACGACAATACCTACAAGTTTGAGGGCTTCCAGATTTACCAGCTCAAGAACGCGAACGTGTCGATGGCGGACCGCTACGATCCGAGCCAGGCGCGCCTGATTGCGCAGTGCGACGTCAAGAACGGCGTAAGCCGACTGATCAACTGGGAACTCAACCCGGATTTGGAATTGCTGGTGCCGCAGGACATGACCATTTCGTCGGATAACGACGGAATCAAGACTTCGTTCCACGTGACCGAGGACGCCTTTGCCACGGGAACCGACCGCCGCTTGGTGAACCACCGCGAGTACTACTTCAGTGTGGTGGCTTATGCCTACAACGAGTACGAGAAGTTCGACCAAGTGCTTACCCCGGGCGGGCAGCGCCGTCCCTACCTCGCGGGCCGCAACAACGTGAAGAAGTACGTCGGAATTCCGCACCAAGTGAGCGCCGAAGCCAACGGTACCATTCAGCTGGCCAAGTACGGCGACGCCCCCATCATCACCCGAATTGAGGGTATGGGCAACGGCGGAACCCAATTGGCGCTTACTGAAGAATCAGAAAACGCGATTGTGACCAACTTCCGCCTCGACCAAACGGTCTACCAGGCAGGCAACGGCCCCGTGAACATTAAGGTCGTGGACCCGCTTCGCGTGAAGTCGGGCAACTACACGATGACGTTCAGCGGCACGAACGCCAACGCCACCTGGAGCATCGAAGACGAAGACGGCAACGTGGTAGCCACGTCAGCGGGATCGATTTCGTTCCTCGTGGAGCAGCTGGTGCCTGAGCTGGGCATTTCCATTGACATTCGCAACCAAGAGGCGCCGGGCAACGACGTCGACAACCTGCGCAACCAGAGCATCCTCGGCGGCGAAGTCGTGTACGAGGACCCGACCAAGCCTTGGCTGAGCGGCGTGGCCGACGACGCGAGCTACGGTCCGACCAACTGGATTTTGGCGGGCAACAACGAGGTTTCCACGCCTCCGGGGTCGTTCTACAAGGACTTCCCGGGCGACAGCAAGTCCCGATTCTCGACCATCATTGGTGGAACCTGGGGTCCGTTCGCCTACGCCAGCTTCTTGGGCCGCGGACTTTCATCAGGCAACACGATTTGGGGCATGGGACCGGCCGACTCTTCGATGAGTGCGTTCACCGCCCGCATGAGCCCGACGGAACTGCACAGCGTGGACATCGTCTTTACCGACGACCGTTCGAAGTGGACCCGCGTACCGGTCTTTGAAATGGGCGACGACGCTTCGCTCAATGCGGGCGGCACGCGCAAGTGGCGCTTGCGTTCGGACCTCGGTTGGGACCTCGTGAACGGCGAACTCGTGCGCAGCACGACGACCACGGGCTGGTCGTGGTTCCCGGGCTACGCCATCGACCTTGAAACGGGTACGCGCCTGAACATCGCCTTCGGTGAAAACAGCTGGATGATCGGCGACCGCGGAAACGACATGCTGTTCAACCCCACGAGCCGCGAGCGCGCTCCGCTGGCCGACAACGTGACCGGCGGGTACCGCTTCGGTGGCCAGCACAACCTGTACATTCTCGGACCCTACCTGCAGTCGGGCTTAACCCGCACGCCGCTGGACTACGCCGGTGCCGACGAGACTGAGAATCCGCTCTACGCCGACTTTGGCAACATGAGCAACATTTTGAGCCGCAACCGCGTGACGAAGTCGCTGATGTGGGTGTCGATTCCGCTTATGGAGCCGCGCTTCAACAACGCCAACCTGTACGAGCCGCGCACTTCGCCCAACGGCCTTCCGTCGGTGGCGCGCGTCAAGATTCGCATGGCCCGTCCCTACGAGCGCTACGTGACCGACAACTCCAACAACGGCAACCCGAAGTACCTGTTCAGCACGGCCAATGCTGCGACGGTTACGGGGGATTCGCTGACGGCGAAGAATGCCTTGGCAACGGTGCGCGTCGTACCGAACCCGTACTACAGCATCAGCCAGTACGAGACTTCGCAGAACGACAACCGCGTGAAGATCACCAACCTCCCGCCGCGCTGTACGGTGTCGATTTACTCGACCGACGGTTCGTTGGTACGCACGATGCGCAAGGACAACAGCGACACCTGGATGTACTGGGATTTGACCAACAACTACCAAGTTCCGATTGCGAGCGGGGTGTACTTGATTCACATTGACGCTCCGGGCATTGGGCAGACCATTGTCAAGTGGTTTGGCACCATGCGTCCGTTCAACCCAACTGGCTTCTAAGACCTAGAGATGATGAAAAAGATTTTAGCTACCGCTGCGCTGCTCGCTGCAGCCTCGGCTTTTGCAGGAAACCCGGTGCGTTCGGGTTCTGCGGGTGCTTCAGAACTGCTCGTGAATCCCTGGGCGCGCACCGCGGGCTGGGGCGAAGGCAACACGGCCAACGTTCGGGGCTTTGAGGGCCTTTACGGCAACGTGGCCGGCATCGCCCGCATTGACGGCCTTCAGGCGGGGTTTGCCAACACGCAGTGGTTGGTGGGCAGCGGAATTTCGCTCAACGCCGGAAGCCTGATTACCCCCACCGGAAACGGCGGCGTGTTGGGCATTCACATGAACAGCATGAACTACGGCGACATCGAGGTGACTACCGAGGACCAGCCAGACGGCGGTTTGGGTACGTACCGTCCGTCGGCAACGGTAATTGGGATTGCCTACGCCAAGAAGTTCACGCAGAGCATCTTTGGTGGTATTAACATCAAGCTGTACAACTCGACCATCAACAACCTCAGCGCTACCGGCGTCTGCTTCGACGCGGGGGTGCAGTACGTTCCCAAGGACATTAAGGATTTTGCGTTTGGCATTACCATGCGCAACATCGGCCCTTCGTTTTCGTACCGCGGCGACGGTTTGAGCATTGTACTTCCGGTACCGACGGGCTTGTACACCAACAGCTTCCAGAACCGTTCTGAAGACTTCGAACTGCCGACCCAGCTCTCGATCGGAGCCAGCAAGGGCTTTACCCTGATGCAGGGCCACAAGCTGACGGTCGCGGGCAACTTCATTTCGAATTCATTCAAAAAGGACCAGTTCACGGTGGGCGCCGAGTACGCGTACAAAGAGCTTTTTGCCCTTCGCGCAAGCTGGGCCCAGTTTGACAACCGTTTTGATGCCCTGCGCACCGAGGCCCTTACTGGTCCGGCTGCGGGCTTTACGTTCAACATTCCGATGGGCGACGGCAAGCTTGACTTGAGCTACGCCTACCGGATGACGAACACCGCGTTTGGCGGAATCCACACGGTTGGCACCGCAATTGTACTCTAGACCGAACTAGGTTTTCGACTGAGAAGGCCTCCCCGCGGAGGTCTTCTTCGCTTTTAACCCCTATTGATTATGTCCGTTTCGTACTACACTCCCGAAGGATTTAAAAAGCTCAAAGAAGAGCTGGAGCACTTGCGCAGTGTGGAGCGTCCGCGCATTTCAGAGCAAATCGCCGAGGCGCGCGACAAGGGCGACTTGAGCGAGAACGCCGAATACGACGCCGCCAAGGAAGCCCAAGGCCTGCTCGAAATGAAGATTTCGAAGATGGAAGAGCTCGTGGCCAACGCACGCATCGTCGACGAATCGCAGTTCGACACGTCCAAGGTGCTCATTTTGTCAAAGGTTACCGTGCGCAATCCAGCCAACGGCGCGACCATGAAGTACACGTTGGTGAGCGAGCAAGAAGCCGATTTGAAGTCGGGCAAAATTTCGGTGAATTCGCCAATTGGTAGAGGATTGCTCGGCAAAGCCGCCGGCGAGGTGGCCGAGATTCAGGTTCCGAGCGGAATCATGAAGCTCGAAGTGGTTTCCATCGAACGCTAGACCATGGCCAGCATTTTTTCGAGAATCATAGCCGGCGAGATTCCCTGCTACAAGGTAGCCGAGACCGAGCGCGCGTTTGCCTTTTTGGACATTCGCCCCCTAACCCAGGGGCACACTTTGGTGGTTCCCAAAATGGAAGTCGACAGCCTTTTTGAGCTTCCTGAAGAAGATTACGAGGCGGTTTTTGAATTGGTTCGGGCGGTGGCCGAGGCCCAGAAGGCGGTTATTCCCTGCAATCGAGTTGGGCTGAGCGTCCTTGGGTTTGAGGTTCCGCACGCGCACGTCCACGTGGTCCCGCTGCGCAGCGAGGCGGACTTGAATTTTGCGAACCCCAAACTCCAGCTCGAGCCCGAGGAGTTTGCAGAGCTGGCCCACCGCCTTCAGAGCGCTTTGGCCGTTCCGAGCATTTAATTTTTTTATAGGTGCCTTGAGGTCAGGGTATTGGAATTTTTTTTAAATTCCGCGTACCTAAACTTTAAACGCACTAATGATGAAGAAAATCCTACACCTTTTAGGTTGGGTGCTCTTGACGGCTGGGGCCGCACAGGCCCAGGTGGTCTTGAACATCATGTCGCCAAGCTCCATTCAGGGCGGCTTGACGCACACCAACAACGGAAACTCCACGGGATGGGGCCTCGCGGACCTTTTGAATCCGGCAGACGCCGTGCTCGACACGGTCGTCGTAATGGACGACAGCACCGCCGGCGTGAACACCGTGGTCGGCACCGACCCCAATACGGGCAATGCGTATCCGGGAATTCCGCTCAAGTACGAGGGCTGCAACCTCGACACGACGTCGGCGTGGCAGACCAACCGTCTGGCGGGCAAAATCGTGCTGATCTCGCGCGGAACCTGCGAATTTGGCCTCAAGGTCTATTTAGCGGAGCGCGCCGGAGCACGTGCCGTCATTTTGTACAACCGCGACAACGCCCAGCTCAATGCGGGTCCGGGTGCGTACGGCGGACTGACGTCCATTCCGTTTGCGATGATTGCGCGCCCCGACGGCGACATGCTGCGCACGGCCATTGAAAGCGGACAAACTGTGGTGGCCTTCTTGGGCAACAAGATTGGCGCGTTCCCGAACGACATGAGCATTTCGCCCGCTGAGGCGATGTACCCGCCGGCCCTCGCGGTTCCGTCGATGATCGCTCAGGACACCAGCGACTTCAAAATGAAGTTGGGCTTCTGGACCCGCAACGACGGTTCAGCCAACCAGGCCAACGTCATCGCAAGCGTCACCGTGAAGCGCGGCACGACGACGGTGTACACCATGTCGACGTCTTCGTTCCCGCTGAACTCAGGCGACTCGAGCTACATCACGTTCCCGCCGTTCCAACTCAACGGCTACCCCTTGGGTGCCTACGAGGTGAACTACAACGTGAACGTGGCCAACGAGTCCTTCCCGCTCGACAACAACATCGACTTTGCGTCGGTCATTAACGACAGCATCTTCAGCTACGCCCGCGTCGACGGCAGCACGCTTGAGCCGCTAGACAACAACTCGTTCAAGTCGTCGAGCTTCACCTCTTCGTGGGGAATGTGCATCCACTTCCGCCACCCGCAGGCGGACCGCATGCTGCTCAAGGGCGTGCGCTTTGCCGGTTGGTCCAACACCGACACGCTCATCGGCCGCTCGGTGGACGTATCGGTCGACGAGTGGTTCGACACGTTCACCGACTTGAACGACCCGAACTGCGCGGTAACGAACACCTCGCCGGTGGCTTTGGAGACCTACACCTACGCGACCAACGCGCAGGACAGCATGGTGACGCACCTCTTCACCGATCCGATTGAACTCGACAACAACCAGCGCTACATCGTGTGCGTGAACACGTCAGACGCCGACCTGTACCTCAACCACTCGACGGCGGTGGCCTACCAGCTCAACGACGTCACGGCGGGCGAGCAGCCGCGCGAAATGGTGCGTTCCGACAACAACTGGTTCGTGCGCGGATTCAGCGGCAACGTGATTCCGACCTTGCAGCTCATCATGGAGCAAAACACTTCGGGCGTGCCTGAGGAAGTGGTGGTGGACGCCCTGGTGTACCCCAACCCCGCGCAGCACATGGTGTACCTGAAGCTCAACGGCTTCGTGCCCACGGCCGGAGTTTCGGTGTACGACCTGAACGGCGCCTTGGTACTTCAGGCCAACCACGCTTCGGTAGTGGACGGCGAGTTGGCCCTTGACGTGAGCGAACTCCCCAGCGGAGCCTACGTGGTGGTTGCCCCAGGCGCCAACCGCGAGCTGCGTGCCAACCTGGTGGTCACCCACTAAGTCTGCGGAGCCATCCAAGCAGAAACCCGGCGGAAACGCCGGGTTTTTTTATGGGGTTTGGTTCGAGCAAAGGACGTCGAGCAAAGGACGTCGAGCATCGACGCGCAACGGGCCGTACTTATTGGGCCGCGCGGTCGGGGTTCTGGGCCAGAAACTTCGCCCAAGACGAGGAACGAGGCGAAGCCTTCTTTTTAGCAGGCAGCGGGCCCGAAATCGCGTGATTTAGGACGGCTGCGCGATCGACCGTCAGGGCGTGGCAAGCGGCGACGGCCAGGGCGTCGGTGGCGTCGAGGGCCCTCTTGGGGTCGTCGGGAAGGGCAAACATGGCCGCCAAAAATCCGGAAAGCTGCTCCTTGGACGCCGCTCCTCGGCCCGAAATGCGGCGTTTCACTACGGCGGGCGGATACTCCGCTACCGTCAGCCCCCTGCGGAGCCCGGCGCTGAGGACCACGCCCTGGGCTCGCCCGAGCTTGAGCATGGACTGCACGTTTTTGCCAAAAAAGGGCGCCTCAACCGCTACGGCGTCGGGCTGGTACCGGTCCAGAAGGTCTTCGACGGCCCGCAAAATGTCGCCCAGGCGTTCCACCGATTCTTTGGCTGCCGAAAACTTGACGCTGCCCAGGTCGACCAGACTCAGGGCCGATCCGTCGCGGTCCACGACCCCAAAGCCCATTACCACGGTGCCCGGGTCGATTCCTAAAATGCGCTGCTTCATGCGGCGGGATGCCCGCTGGCGCGCATGCTTTGGGCGGTTGGCGCCTGAAAGAGGTGCAGTCCAAAGCTGGGAACGGCGGCAATCAAGTGGTCAAAAAGGTCGGCGGCAACGGCTTCGTAATCTTCAAACACGATGGTGGTGGCAAAGCAGTAGATTTCGAGCGGAATGCCCTCGCCCTGCATGGCCAACTGGCGGACCATGATGCTCTGCTTTTTGGAAACCTTGGGGTGCTCTTGGAGGTAGGCTTCGGCGTAGGCCCTGAAAACACCCAGGTTGGTCATGTGGCGCCCGTTCACGGGGTGGGTTTTGTCGGCGCCCTGATCGGCATTGTAGGCAGCGATTTCGGCTTCGCGGGCGTCGAGGTAGGACTGCACGCGCTGAATTTTGCGGAATTCCTGGAGTTCGGCTTCGTCGATGAAGTGCACGCTTTCGAGGTCGATCACCATGCTCCGCTTGATGCGCCGCACTTTGGAAAGGCGCATTCCGCGCCAGTTCACAAAGGAATCCGTCACAAAGGCCTTGGCCGGAACCGACGAAATGGTGTTGTCAAAGTTCTTGATTTTGACCGTCGTCAAGTCGATGCTGACGACGTCGCCGTCGACGCCAAATTTTTCAAACGTGATCCAGTCGCCTTTTTTCACCAGGTCGTACAGCACAATTTGAAAGTTGGCCAAGAGTCCGTTGATGGCGTCCTGAAAGATCAAGACGAAGATGGCGGTGGCGCCGGCGAGGGCACCCAGGATGCTGGCGAGGGAGGTGTTGGAGAGCACCGAAATCACGGCCAATCCGCCAATGAGCCAAGACAGGAAAAGGACCACGGAGAGCAAGGTGCGCACCGGCTTGTCTTTGAACGCGTCGAGCTCCTCCACCACGTGCGACGACGCACGGGCAGCGCGGTTGATCACGATGACGATTTGGTAGATGAGTACGATTCCGAGGAATTTATCGAGCGGACCCACCCAGGTAGGCAAATCTTCGAAGACGACCGGAAGGAAGCCCCGAATGATCATGGTCGGGAGGATGTGGACTAGGGCCTGAAAGACGCGCTCCTTGAAGAAGTGGTCGTCCCAGGTGGCTTTGCTGCGTTCCACCGCGCGGCGGATGATCGAAACCACTATTCGGCGCACGAAGAAGTCTGCGAGGAGGCTGGCGACGACTAAGACTCCCAAGTCGATGAGCACCGTGAGGCTGCTGATCCACCAGTCGCTCAGTCCGCTGCGGTCCAAAAAGGAATGGGTCCAGTGCCCAGGGTTGATCGAGTCCATTCTGCAAAGGTAGCAGACTGAACCATAGGCTCGCGGCTCCGTTCCACGCGCTCTAGGTTAACGGAGCGCATAAAAAAACCGGCTCCCGAGGGGGCCGGTTCGCGTGAAACAGCGCGGAGGCTTTTTGGACGAAGAAACCCATATCACCTACGGGCCTCCGGCCGTTCACGTTAGCGGGGGTCTTCGCGGACGACGAGCACGGGGTATTCGGTGTGGTAGGCCAGGGCGGTGGAGGTACGGGGACGAAAGGCGTCGCGGAACCAATGCTGGCGTCGGGCGACGACGATGATTCCGTCGGCTTTTGCCCGGCGCGCGGCTTCGTAAATTCCCGCTTCGACGTCTTGGGCGACGATGAGGTGGCGTTCGATGCCCGCAAAGTGCTGGTCGGCATGCGACAAAAATTCGGCGGCGGGGGCATCGCCTTGGGTGCCCTCTTCGACGTGGGCAATCGCGAGGTCCGCACCGCTTTGGGCGACAAAGGACTTGAGCCATGCACGGGCCATGGGATTGCGTTCGTCGTTCAGGTCAGAGGCGTACAGCCACTTAAACGCGGACCCCGCCGTCCAGGGGCAACGCGACGGAACGACGAGCACCGGCTGCCGCGAGGCGTGCAGTACCGAAACGGCGTTGCTGCCCAAAAAGACTTCGGACCACCCGTTCGCCCCTTGGCTGGCCATGACCACCATCGAATCAGGGTGCGCTTCAGCCCGTTGGTGAAGCTCTTGGGCTAAGCCGTTGCTGGCACAACGACCTTCAGCAGCCAGTTTGGCTTGAGCGGTGAATTCGGTCAACCATTCGGCCATGTCCTGCTGGCAGCGCTCCTTGATGGCCGTCAAAAGGTTGTCGGTCATGGCTTCGGACGAGTAGGGCATTTGGTAGGTGTGGACGAATTCGATGGGCGCATTCATCGACAGGGCCAAGTGCTGGGCCAACGGAAGCGCCGCGCGGCTATTTTCCGAAAAGTCCGTTGGAAAAAAGATGCGGTTCATAAGGGGGGTGGAATCAAGGGTGGTGAGGTTGCGGTAAAATTCCGCCTTTGAGCCGCCCCGGACCATGATTTTTATCAGATTCCGAACGGGCGGCAAATTTGGGTAACGTGGCCTTGGGCGGCGGGCGGAAGCCAAGGTTCCGCAGCCCTAAAGAGCAGCCAAAGAGCCATCAGGGCCATGACGGTCCGCATCACGCGCGGATGGAGCAAGCGCCGGCGCAGCAAGGGACGCTGGGCGAGCCAAGTAAATCCCCAAAGGGGGAGGGCCGTGGTGGCGGCAAAGGCGAGGATAAATAGGGTTCCGGCACCCGAACCCAAGCTGGCGCTCGCCGTCGCGGCAGCCCAAACAGCGGGGCAGGGCAAGAGCCCGTTGCCGAGGCCAAGTACGGCCGACCGTACCGGCCAAGACCACCGGGTAGCCACCGGCCACCACGGTCGAACCGCGTTCAGGTGCGACGCCGTGCTGCATCGGGGCCGCTCAGGACGCAGCGCGCGCACGAGCAGGTACACCCCCGCGGCGCCCGCAAGCACGGAGGTGAGGGGTGTCCAGAGCTTCATTATGCCGACGAGCAGAAAACTCACGGCCACGTAGCCGAGCGCGCGAAAGGCGTGGTAGATGGCCAGCTGGGCGGCGGGTTCGCGCCTCCGCTGGGCCTGCCATGCAAGGGGTCCGCACATGGCAAAGCAGTGCGGGGCCTGGCTAAGCCCTAATGCGCCTCCGCTGAATACCGCCCACCACATTAGCGCGGACCAAAAAATTGGGTGGTAACCACATCGGACACGTGACCATCGATCAAAACCTCGATCTTGATCGGCGTTTCAGAGCCTTGCACGAGGTCCTTGGGCAAGTACACCAAAAGCGAACCCTTAGCTAAGCCTTGGGTGGGCATGGTGTACTGCGTTGCTCCCACCGTTTCGAGCCGGCCTCCTTTCGGATGGGCCAGTCGCAGCTTGAGCACCGCGTCTTGGGGCGTTTTGTTAATTACTTTAAACGTGTATACATTGGACCACTCGGTTCCGCGATCCTGGAACATCAGGCCCGGTGCGCGCAAAATCGTGGCCTCGACGGGGGCGCGGAACAGCAGCAGGCTAAACCACAGCATCGTCACGGCGCCGACAATCACGCCGTAGGCCTTCATGCGCGGCGTCACCTTCCACGGCTCGCGCGAACGGATCTCGTTCTCAGATGCGTAGCGAATGAGTCCGCGGTCTTGCCCCGTTTGGTCCATCACCGAATCGCAGGCGTCGATGCACGCCGTGCAGCTGATGCATTCCAACTGGGTTCCGTTGCGGATGTCAATGCCCGTGGGGCACACCTGCACGCACAGGCCGCAGTCCACGCAGTCGCCTTTGCCTTCGGCGGAACGGTCTTCGCCCTTGCGAAGGCGGCTGCGGAGTTCGCCCCGAATGCGGTCGTAGGCAATGACCAAGGAATTTTGGTCCAAGAGGACGCCCTGCAGGCGGCCGTAGGGGCACACGATCAGGCAGACCTGTTCGCGAAACCACGAAAACACAAAAAAGAACACCCCGGTGAACATCCAGATTCCGATAAATCCGCTCCAGTGGCTCGAAGGCCCGTCAGTGATCAGTCGAACCCACGCGTCCGTGCCGATGAGGTACTGCAAAAACGTGTTGGAAATCACAAAACTGACGCCCAAAAAGAGGGCATTCTTCGCGACACGCTTCCCAATTTTCTCGAGGGTCCACGGGCTTTGGCGAAGGCGGATTTGGGCGTTGCGGTCCCCGTCGATCCAGTACTCAATTTGGCGAAACACGTGCTCCAAAAAAATGGTTTGCGGGCAAACCCATCCGCAGAACAGCCGCCCGTAGGCCACGGTGAACAGGGCTACCGACAGGACGCCGAGAATCATGGTGAGTACCAGCAGGTGAAAGTCCTGAGGCCAAAACACCTGCCCGAGCAAAATGAACCGGCGGTGCAGCACGTCCAACTGAATGAACGGCAGTCCGTTGACCCGCAGCCAAGGCATGATAACGAGCCACGCGATCAAGGCGTAGGCCGTGACGCGGCGGGGATTGACCAAGCGTCCCTTGACCACGCGCTTGGGGTGGACGTAGCGGCGCTTGCCGTCCGCATCCACCGTGAAAATTGCGTCGCGGAACTCTTCAGCCATGGCCTATTCTGCCGTCGGGGTCGCCGCGGTGGCCGCGGTGTCCGCCGGTGCCGCGTCGGGCGCCGTCCAAAGGCTTCCCTGAGGCTCCTTCGGGGCCGCGGGAGTCGTTCCCTTCAGGGACAGCACGTAGCTCGCCACCTGCTGCATTTGCAGCGGATTCAGCGTTTCTTGCCACGAAATCATGCCTTTTTCGAGGACGCCGTACTTGATGACCGTGAAGACGTCGGCGATTCCGCCCCCGTGAATCCAGTATTCGTCGGTGAAGTTCGGCCCGACCAAACCGCCGCCGTCGGCCGCGTGGCAGGACGCACAGTGGTCCGTGAAAATTTGCTTGCCCGCGCCAAGTGCCGCTTCGTCGGTCAGCAGCGTCACGGAATTTTCGTCGACCGTCATCGCGTTGGCGGCCAAAAACGTCTCTTTAATCGCGGCTTTTTCGGCCAGGTCCGATTTGAATTCGTCCATTTGCCGCGGACCGGACATCACGTGATAGTACCCGAGGTACCCAATGCCCCACGCGATGGTGAAGTAAAAGCCCCACACCCACCAGGGCGGGAGCTTGTTGTCGAGCTCCTTGATGCCGTCGTAGTCGTGGTCGAGTAAAATGTCCCGCTCCTGCTCGACCGGAACGGATCCCCACAGCGCCTTGTTTTCGGTGTTCCAGTTGAACCACGGCCTGCGGGCAGTCGAGGGCTTGGGCGCCTCTTTGAGTCCGAGCTTGATCTTCAGCAAATTGATGGTCTGAAGCACGGAGTACGCCGTGAACAGCGACAGCATAAGCGTCAGCAGGGCAAAAACGTGCACGGGCTCAAACACCCAGCGGGTAAATTCAATGGCGGTCATGGTCGTCGGCAGATTTTAAGTCGTTGGTTTCAAGGGGAAGGGCGCTCCATCCCTCGACGTCGCTGCGGCGCAAGCGCAGGGCGTACCAGGTTACCCCCACAAAAAAGATCAAGAACACGAACAGCGCGGTGATGGGGTACCACGAGGCACCCTGAACGTCAGCAAAGAATTTCAGCATTCGTCCCATGGCTTACTTCATAAGGGCTTCACGTTCTTCTTTGGGGGCCAGCTTGATGTCGGTTCCGAGGCGCTGCAGGTAGGCGATGAGGGCGACGATCTCTTCGTTCGGATGCACCTTGATGGTTGGGTCCGCATTGAGGTCGGCGGCAATTGCCGCGGCCTGAGCGTAGCGGAGGCGGTCGGCTTGGGCAATCTCCTCGTCGGTGTAGGGCACGCCCAAACCTTGGAGCACTTTCATCTTTTGGGCGGTGTAGGCCGTGTCCAGGGTTGCGTCGCGTCCGTCGGCACTAAACATCCAGGGGTAGCGCGGCATGATGGAGCCGGGCGACATGGACGTCGGGTCCCACATGTGGTTGTAGTGCCAGCTGTTCGGGTATTTGCCGCCTTCCCGGTGCAAATCGGGCCCCGTGCGCTTGGAACCCCATAAAAACGGATGGTCGTACACAAATTCGCCGCCCAGCGAAGGCTGCTTGTCCACCGGGTCGTAGCGCAGCACCTCAGAGGCAAAAGGGCGGATCATTTGGCTGTGGCACGCGTTGCAGGCCTCGCGGATGTACAAATCACGTCCTTCAAGCTCCAGCGGCGAGTACGGCTTGACGGTGCTGATCGTGGGAATGTTGCTCTTGACCATGAGTGTGGGCACGATTTCAATGATTCCGCCAATGGCGATCACGACCGTCGACCAAATCGCCAACTGAACGGGTTTGCGCTCAATCCAGCGGTGCCAGTGCTCGCCCTGGTGCTTTGGGTACGGAACGAGGGCCGGCGCCTGAGCTTCTTCGTTCGCAATAAGGTCGCCCTTGACCGCGGTCTTGAAGATGTTCACAATCATGACCACGATGCCGGTGAGGTACAGGGTTCCGCCCAAGGCGCGCAGCGCGTACATCGGAATAATCTGCGTCACCGTCTCGAGGAAGTTGCCGTACACCAGGGTGCCTTCGGCCGAAAACTCCTTCCACATCAAGCTCTGGGTGAAGCCCGCCACGTACATTGGCAAGGCCCAGAAAATCAATCCGGTAGTTCCCAACCAGAAGTGCCAGTTGGCCATTTTTTCAGAGTAGGCGCCGTTCTTCCACATGCGCGGAATTAGCCAGTAAATCATACCGAAGGTTAGAAAGCCGTTCCAGCCCAGGGTTCCGACGTGCACGTGGGCCGGAATCCAGTCGGTGTAATGCGCGATGCCGTTCAACCACTTGGTCGACAGCAGCGGACCCTCGAACGTGGCCATTCCGTAGGCCGAAACGCCCACGACAAAGAACTTGAGGACGGCGGAGTCGCGCACGCGGTCCCAGGCTCCGCGCAATGTCAGCAGACCGTTAATCATGCCGCCCCACGACGGCGCGATCAGCATGATGGAGAACACGGTTCCGAGGCTCTGCGCCCAATCGGGCAACGCCGTGTAGAGCAAGTGGTGCGGACCCGCCCAGATGTAAATGAAAATCAGCGCCCAGAAGTGAATGATCGACAGGCGGTACGAGTACACCGGACGCTCGGCGGCGCGCGGCATGAAGTAGTACATCAGCCCTAGGAACGGCGTCGTCAAGAAGAACGCCACCGCGTTGTGGCCGTACCACCATTGAACGAGCGCGTCTTGCACCCCGGCATAGACGCTGTAGGATTTCAAAAAGTTCACCGGAATGGCCAAGCTGTTAAAAATGTGCAGCAC
>JBEGTJ010000031.1:0-19072 GCA_041179465.1 Bacteroidota bacterium
GCTCAGCGTGGCGTCCAGGGCGCCCGTGGCCAGGAGGTAGAGGCTCAGGCCTGCGAGTCCGGCAAGAAGTTCCCAAAACGAAATGGAGGCGGCGTCCATGTCGCGCACAATCCGCCCGTTGAGCACCGAAAAAAGGGCGGACAGCGCCGAACTGATTAGGCCCACCGCGATGGCGAGGCCTTGGCCCTGCACGGATCCGACGACCATGAGGAGGCCAACTACGACCCCAAAGCTCACGGCGACTTCGCTCCACGCCAGCTTGCGCCGAAAGATCAGGGGCTCCAAGAAGGCGGTAAAAAGCGGACCCGTCGACAGGCAAGCAAGGGTCAGCGAAATGTTGGAGAGCTTAATGGCGGCATAAAAAGTCACCCAATGCACCATCAAGACCAGGCCGTTGAGGATTAAAGTGCCCGTGAGCCGTCGGTTGGGAATGCGCTGCAGTTGGCCGCCGAGCAGGCGTTGGTAGGCCCATAAAAAAACCACGGCAAGCACGATGCGGTGCCAAACCAAGTCGAGGGCGCTGACGCTAATGAGCCGCCCGAGCACGCCGGTAAAGCCCCAAATGAGGACGATGAAGTGCATCCAGGCGTGGTGGATTCCGACGGGGTCGTGGTCGTGGGGTCTGAGCAGGGACATGAATCGGTTCCGTTACTTGGGCGCTTTCACGTAGAGGTAGGCGGTTATTCCGCCAAAAAGGAGGTTGGGGAGCCAAATGGCCCAAAACGGAGGCACGTTGAGCGCCATCATGCTGATGCTCCCCAGCTGCATAAAAAAGATGTAGATCACGACGAAGAGCAGGCCGAGGGCGATGGGCGCGCCCAGCCCCCCGCGGCGCTTGGCCGAGGAAAGCGAGAATCCCATCACCACCAAGATGAACATCGAAAAAGGGTAGGCGGTGCGCCGGTACCACTCGGCTTCGTGCCAGACCACGGCTTCGGAACCGCTGAGGCGTTCTTGGGCCAAAAAACGGCGCAGCTGCGGCGAGGTCATGGTTTCGGTGCGCCGCTGGTCGGGATTGAGCAATGCGGGCTTGAAGGCGAAGTTGGAATCGAGCGTGCGCCCTTGCGTTACCCGGCTGATGCCGCGGGCGTTGAACTGCCGGCGGTTCCAGTTGTCGAGCTTCCACGTCTGGGCAATGCTGTCGAAGCGCAGGTAGTCGCCGCGCAGCTTGCTCACCAGGCGGCTGCCCTCAAAGACTTCGTAGCTGAAGTGGTAGCCTGCTTGGCGCTCGGGGCTCCAGGTTTCGAGGTAGATGTAGTGTCCGGGCAAAATTTGGCGGTGAATGTTGATGGGCCGCTTCGGCGCCACGTCTTGCACGTAGCGGTCTTCAAATTCGAGGCGCGCGATGTTGCTGTGCGGAACCACGAAGTGGGTGAGCAGCATCATGAGCAGAAAGACGACGCCGGCACTGACGAGCGCGGGGCGCATCAGCCGCCGAAACGGCATGCCTCCGGCCAGGACCGCCATGAGTTCCGAGCGGTTGGCGAGCCGTGCCGTCGTGAATACCGTCGAGAGAAACAGGATCAGGGCGCTGAAGGTCGAGCCGTAGTACAGCATGAAGTGTCCGTAGTAGTGCTGCAGGGCAAAGCCCACCGAAATGCCCTGGTTTAGAAAGTTGTCAATTTTCTGCGAAATGTCGAACACCACCGCGATGGCCATGATCAGGGTCATGAACAAGGCAAAGGTGCCCAGGAACTGCCCAATTAAGTAGCGGTCGATGCGAAGAGCGAAGCGGGGCATGCGGTGGGGTAAAGGACTACAGGCGTTGCGTGAGCTTGGGCACGAGCGCGTCCTTCCAGGCGCGAAAGCTGCCGTCGGCAATGCGCGCGCGGGCCTCTTCGACCAACGCCAGGTAAAAGCGCAAATTGTGCTGCGAGGCAATTTGGCGGCCGAGGGCTTCGTCGGCGCGGATCAGGTGGTGCACGTAGGCCTTGGTGAAGCGAAGGTCGACGGCCGAGTCGCCGTCGGGATCCAAGGGGCTGAAGTCGTGCGCCCACTTGGCGCTGCGCAGGTTCACGGTGCCTTGGCGGGTGAAAATTTGGCCGTTCCGCCCGTTGCGCGTGGGCATGACGCAATCGAACATGTCTACGCCCAAAGCGATGGATTCCAAAATGTTGGCGGGAGTTCCGACCCCCATCAGGTAGCGGGGGCGGTCGGCCGGAAGCACCGCGCATACCTCAGCCGTCATGGCGTACATTTCGTCGTGCGGCTCGCCAACGCTGAGTCCGCCGATGGCGTTTCCCCAGGCGCCTTTTGCGGCCACGTATTCGGCCGATTCCAAGCGGAGGTCCGAGAAC
Organism: Bacteroidota bacterium; assembly: GCA_041179465.1. Taxonomy (GTDB): domain Bacteria; phylum Bacteroidota; class Bacteroidia; order Flavobacteriales; family Schleiferiaceae; genus TMED14. The sequence goes on from JBEGTJ010000031.1 coordinate 2,298, forward strand.
GTCGACCCCTGAACGATGGGAAAGAGCGCCTGCTCGTATCCGTACTTGGGTTCGGTCGCGTTCCAGCGTACCAGGCAACGGTCCAGCCAGCGGTGCGTGCGCTCCATGGCTTCGCGGGCGTACTTTTTTTCGACGGGGTAGGAAGTGCATTCGTCAAAGGCCATGGCGATGTCGGCCCCAATGCTTCGCTGCACGTCCATAACCGACTCGGGCGAAAACAAGTGGGTGCTTCCGTCGAGGTGGGACTGGAACTTTACGCCTTCTTCGCGGATTTTTCGGCGTTCTTCCAGGCTGTAGACTTGGAATCCGCCGCTGTCGGTCAGCATCGGACCCTTCCAGGTGGTGAAGCCGTGCAGTCCTCCGGCCTGCTCCAACACCTCGATGCCCGGCCTCAGGTAAAGGTGGTAGGTGTTGCCCAGCACCAAGTGGGCGCGGACGTCGTGCTCCAGCAAATCAGGCCCCACCGTCTTGACCGTGCCTTGGGTGCCCACGGGCATAAAAATGGGCGTCGGAACCTCGCCGTGCGCGGTTTGAAGGGTGCCGGCCCGTGCGGCAGAATGGGGGTCTTTAGCGTGGATTTTGAATTGCACCGAGCAAAGGTACGGCTTGGGTTCTTGGACTACTTTTGCCGACGAGATGAATGCGTGGTTAGAAGAGCTGATTCCTTGGTTGACGAGTCCGTTGGCCTCGGCCTTGCTGGTCGGGTCGGCGCTGACGTCGCTGACGGCCCTCGGGCTGGTGGCGTTTGCGTCGCGCGGAATTTGGTCGCTCAAGCCCCGCGTGGAGGGGACTCCGGTCAAGGCACTCCGCGACGCGGCCTTGATGGTGGTCGGCCGCAATGCCGCCCAGCGCTTTGAAGAGTGGATCGAGGCCTTCGCCGCCAGCGGACTCGCCACGGTAGTCGAGCTCGTGGTGATCGACAACCAAAGCGAAGACGACACGGCCCACCGGGTGGAACAGCTTCGCCTCAAGTACCAGTGGCTGGTGGTAGTCACCGTTCCGCACAGCGACCGTTTTTGGCGAACGCGCAAGCTCGCCATGACCTTGGGCATCAAGGCCACCAAGCGCACCCACGCGATTTGGGTCGACGCCGCCACGCTTCCCCCGACCGACCTGGCAGGGTGGATGGGCGCGTTGTGCCGTCCGCTCGAAGACCGCGCGGTGGCCGGAGTGTGGGCGCCCGTTCAGGTACTCGACCACAAGCCGTCGACGCGGATTCCCATGCACGCAGGCCAACTTTGGGCCTGGATGCGCCAGCATTTTGGCGGTCTTCCCACCTCGGTGATTCCGGTGAATCTGGCGTTCCGCACGACCGACTTCATGGAGCTCAAGGGCTTTCAAGACAGCATGCACGTCGACGGCGGCGAAGGCGAACTGCTTCTGGCCGTGCTGCAGCAAAAGGGCCGCATCGAGTTGGTGGACCAGGCCGTGGTCGTGCGCCGTGGCGGAATTCAGCGCGATCCCAAGCTGCGCGAGGTGCGCCCTTCTGGAGAGCAAACGGCCCTCCTGTTGGGCTTTTTGGGCTTATGGGTCAGCGACCTCGCGGGGATCGTAGCCGCACTCGGACTGGGCGGACATCTGTGGTTGGTTCAGGCCGAGGGACTCAATCCCCTGCGTGATTTTTACCGCGATCAGGCATTTTTTGCCGCCGGAAGTTGGATTTTGCTGCACGGCGTCGTGGGCACACTTTTGGTGGTTCATGCCTCGCGCTTTGGGCATTGGTCCGACGCCCTCCGCATGCCTTTTTGGCTCCGTTGGGACGCGGTACGCCGACGGATTCCGCAGCGAGACCCCATGAGCAAACCCTTTTGGAAGGGCTGATGGACTTTTCCCTTTTTCCGTTTTTGGACGCGGAAGCGCAGCACAAGCTCGCTGCCTTGCCGGAGCTTTACCGCGAATGGAACGCCCAAATCAATGTGGTGTCGCGCAAGGACCTCGACAACTTGTGGGAGCGTCACATCGCGCATTCCTTGGTGCTGGGGCACGTGCTCCCGCTGACTCCCGGGCTTCGCGTCGCCGACATCGGCACCGGCGGAGGGTTTCCGGGCATTCCGCTGGCCGTTGCCTTTCCCGAGGTGGAATGGGTGCTCGTGGATTCGATTGCCAAGAAAATCAAGGTGGTGCAGGCGGTGGCCGAAGCACTGAAATTGACCAACGTTCGCCCGGTTTGGGGCCGCATGGAATCGGTCAAAGGACCGTTTGACCTCGCGGTAACCCGCGCCGTCGCGCCTGCTGCCGACCTCAAGCAGTGGATGAAGGGGCACTGGTCGTCTAAGCCCAATACGGCCTTGTTCGCGCTCAAAGGCGGCGACCTCAGCGAAGAATTGCGGGGGATCCGCCACCGAATTCACCCCCTGCCGCAATGGCTTCCTGGGGAATTCTACGAGACCAAGGTCGTCGTGGAGCTACCCGCCTAATTTAGTTTCTTGTTTCTTGCAGCTAGTAACGAGCAACCAGTAACAAGTTGCCCGTATCCAGTTACTAGTTGCCCAAGAACGGGTAGCGGTAGTCGGTCGGGGGAACCAAGGTTTCCTTGATCGTGCGCGGCGAAACCCAGCGAAGCAGGTTCAAGACCGATCCTGCCTTGTCGTTGGTGCCCGATCCGCGGGCTCCGCCAAAGGGCTGTTGGCCCACCACGGCCCCGGTCGGCTTGTCGTTGACGTAGAAGTTTCCAGCGGCAAAAGCCAGGCGGCGAGTGGCCTCGTCGACGGCGTAGCGGTCGCGAGCAAAAACGGCACCCGTCAAGGCGTACTCCGAAGTGCGGTTAACCAGGTCCAGCGTTTCGCTCCACGCGGAATCTTCGTAGACGTAAATGGTGAGGAACGGACCAAAAATCTCTTCGCACATCGTGCGGAAGTTGGGGTTGGTGGTCACCACCACGGTCGGCTCGACGAAGTAGCCTTTGGACTTGTCGTGTCCGCCTCCGACGATGATTTCAGCGTCTTCGCGGCCTTTGGCGTAGTCGATGTAGGCAGCGATTTTATCGAAGGAACGCTCGTCGATGACGGCGGTAATAAAGTTTGAGGGGTCGCCGGGGCTTCCCATTTTGAAGCTTTGGACGTCTTGGGCAAGTTGCGCTTTGACGGCCGGCCACAAGCTGGCCGGAACGTAGGCCCGCGAGGCGGCCGAACACTTTTGGCCTTGAAATTCAAAGGCTCCGCGGCTCAACGACGTGGCGACTTCGGCCGCATCGGCTGAGGGGTGCGCGAGCACAAAGTCCTTGCCTCCGGTCTCGCCCACGATGCGGGGGTAGGCCTTGTATCGGTCGATGTGGGTTCCGATTTCCTTCCAGAGGTGCTTGAACACGCCCGTGGAACCCGTGAAGTGCAGCCCCGCAAAATCAGGATGCTTGAAGACGACGTCGCCTACCGCGGGTCCGTCGGCGTACACCAGGTTGATGACGCCGTCGGGAAGGCCCGCCTTGCGGAATACTTCCATGATCACCCAGGCCGAGTAGATTTGGGTGTCGGCCGGCTTCCACACGGCGACGTTGCCCATGAGGGCCGGTGCTGACGGCAAGTTGCCGGCGATGGCGGTGAAGTTAAATGGGGTAATTGCGAGAATGAACCCTTCGAGGGCGCGGTACTCCATGCGGTTCCAAACGCCCGGGGAGCTCTCGGGCTGCTGGGCGTAGATCTCGGTCATGAACTGCACGTTGAAGCGCAAGAAGTCTGCAAACTCGCAGGCGGCGTCGATTTCGGCTTGGTGGACCGTTTTGGACTGGGCCAGCATCGTCGCGGCGTTGAGGGTGGCGCGGTAGGGACCGCTCACCAGGTCGGCCGCGCGCAAAAAGATTCCGGCGCGCTCAAACCAGGGCATGGACGACCAGGCGGCGTGAGCAGCAAGGGCGGCGTCAACCGCCTCCTGTACGTGGGCCGCCGTGCCCCAGTGGTACCGGCCGATGACGCGCTGGTGGTCGTGCGGCGGACGGCAGTCGCGGAGTTCGCCAGTGCGCACTTCGCGGCCGCCGATGAACATGGGGATGTCGACGCATTCGCCGAGCATGCGCTCGTAGGTGCCCAGCAAGCGCGCGCGCTCCGGGGTTCCGGGGGCGTAGCTGTAAACCGGTTCGTTGACGGCTTTGGGTACAGAAAAGAGGGCGTTGGGCATGGCGTTGGGGGTTGTGCGGCCGCGAGCGGCGTTAATTCGGGTCAAAGGTCGGAACTGTGGGTCGGTTCGCGAAGGAATTCTAAAATTTCTCCGGTCCGCGTGAGGCGCACGGCGTGAAGGCCGCCGCCGCGCCAGCATCCCGTGTCCAGACCCCAAGCGTTTGCGGAAGGGTAAAAGCGCGGGATGCCCGGTTCTTGAATCACGTGGCCAAAGAGCTGAAGCTTACCGACGTTTTTGAGTGCGGACCGGTTGTGCAGCACCGACCGCAAGTTTCCGGCGACAAATGGGTCGCGGGCGTGCAGCGCCACTCCCGCATGGGTGACCAGCACGTAGCGGTTTTCCCACTTCAGCGGGAGGCGGCGCATCCATTCGATGGTTTTTTTGAGCGGAATTCCGCGCTTGAGCAGGTCTTTCTTGAACTTGTCGTAGAACCCGGACTTGGGTGCGGCCTCGTCGTAGGCGTCGACCAAAAGCTGTTCGTGGTTGCCGCGCACGACAAATACGCTGTACGGATATTCCGTTTGCAGTCCGCGCACGTACTCAACGACCTTGGCCGATTTGGGACCTTTGTTGACGAGGTCGCCCACAAAAATGAGGAACTCGTCGTGGGGGTTCCATCGCTCGCGCACCAACGTCTTCAGGGTTTTGGAGCACCCGTGCACGTCGGCAACGACCAAGAGGTTCACGGCAAACGACTTAGGAATTCAGCATCACCGGCATGACCAGCATGAGCAGGTCTTCGCCGTCTTCGCCCGGGCGGTCGGGGAACAGGAGGCCGGCGCGGTTGGGCGCCGAAAATTCCCAAACTACCGACGTGCTGTCGACGTTGCCCAGCATCTCCACGATGAACCGGCTGTTGAAGCCAATCTCAAGATCGCTGCCTTCGTAGCTGCAGGCGAGGCGCTCGTGGGCCTTGTTGGCAAAGTCGGGATCTTCCGCGCTGATGAAGAGCTCGTTTCCTGCCATTTTCAGGCGGATCTGGTGCGTGGTCTTGTTGGCAAACAGGCTCACGCGCTTCACGCTTCCGGTGAAGGCGCCGCGGTCGACCGTCATGCGGTTCGGGTTGTTTTTGGGAATGACGCCTTCGAAATTGGGGTACTTTCCGTCAATCAGTCGGCACACCAGCGTAACGCCGTCGTAGGTAAACTGCGCGTTTTGTTCCGTGTAGCGGATTTCGACGAGGTCGTCGTTGCTGCCCAAGGTGGCCTTCAGCAAATTCAACGGCTTTTTGGGCATGATGAATTCAGCGGTTTGCGGAGCGGCGAAGTCGCTTCGGCGGTAGCGCACCAGCTTGTGGGCGTCGGTGGCGACAAACGTGAGGCTTTCGGGAGTCAGCTGAAAAAACACGCCGCTCATCACGGGGCGCAGGTCGTCGTTGCCGGCGGCAAACAGGGTCTTGCCAATCGCGGTGCCGAGCACGTGGGCGGGGAGTTCCACCGTGACGGTGGCCGCTACCTCGGGGGCCTTCGGATATTCTGCGGCGTCGACGTACGAAATCGCGTACTTGCCAAAATCGCTGCTCACCTCAAGGCTGTGGGCGCTCGGGTTGAACGTAAACGTCAACGGCTGCTCGGGAAAGCTCTTGACCGTGTCCAGCAGCATGCGGGCTGGAATGGCCGCAGTGGCGCTGCTCTCTGACGACACGTCGAGGGTCGTGGTCATCGTGGTCTCCAGATCTGAGGCCGTGAGGGTGAGCTTATTGGGCTCGAGGACCACCAGAAAATGGTCCAAAATCGGGAGGGTATGGTTGGACTGAATGACGCCAGAAACGGTCTGCAGGGCGCGGAGCAGTTGTCCGCTGGAAACGATGAACTTCATGCTGCAAAGTAATTACCTCGAGGCACGCAATGCGTGAGAACTTTTCAACAGGTGTTGAAGACCGAAGCGCTGCACGAGCACCATGCGTCCGTCGTCCAAAAAGCCATAAAACCGGTTGGGGTCGTACTCGAGTGGCGCGCCGTCCTCGGTCATGGCCTCTGGGTCGGGCGGAACGTGGTACAGGTCCATGCGGTTGCGGCTCCCGTCGGCCCGCAGCACGTCGACGCGAATGCGCGGAACTAGGGCTTTTAGGCTGTCTTGCTTGCCGTAGGCGAGGTCGCTTGGAATCACGACGCCCTCGTACTGGCTCGAGGCCACCGCCTTCAGCAGGGCTTGAACGGCCATGCCGTCGGCCGGCGCTTTTTTGCCGTTTTGCTCGAGCGTCCAGCTTCCGCCCTGTTCGCGAACCGAATAGCTGGCAGAGGAGGAGTCGGCAAATTCCAGCTGGATCGAGGTCACGGGCTCGGTGCTCGACCAGAGAATGCGGTGCCGCCACAGGTCCTCCCGCAGGAAGAACCGGCTGCTCAAGAAGCCATTGAATCCGGGAATGTGCACGGCCACGGGGCGTCCGAAGCCGTCGCGCAAAAAGTAGGTGCCGAGCATGTCGGGCGTTTCGGTGCCGACCGTGAACGACTTGAGGTTTTCTTCGCCGGCGAAGACGTCGACGTGGGTGCCGTAGGTCGACATGGCCGAAAGGATGTTGGCCGTGGCGGCGTCGGGAGCAAATCCCCGAAGGCGCACGCGGTAGAGGGTTTCGAGCAGCACCTCGATGGCGTCGGGCCGCACCGGATGCGCCCCGTTGATCAACCAAACGCCCGACTCGCGGGTGAGTACGGCGGTGTCGGGACTGCGGTTCCACAAGACGATGCGGTCAATTGAGGCGGTGTCGGCGACGGCAAAGTCGTAGGCTTCGGGACTCAAGTCGTCGTGGCTTTGCGACTCGCGGAGGACCAAAAAAACCACAAGGCCCACCAAGGCGAGGCCCAAAATCACAGACCAGCGCAGGGCGGGAAGTTTGGATTGCTTCATAATTCAGATTGGGGACGGCCGAATCGGCGCTTGCGCAGGCGGCGGTACAGGGCGTGCAGAAGGAGCACGAGGGCAATTGGCGCGACCGTATTCAGGGTTTGAAAGAAGACGGCACGCGCGTCCACTTTGGGGCGGTCCAGCAGGCGCAGGCTGACGTCGCGGCCCCGCACCGAAATGAGTCCGCTTCCCTCGAGCAGGTAGTCCATCGCGTTCAGCAAAAAGTCGGAATTGCCAAACTGCTGGCCCGTGTACTGGTCGTAGCCGAGCGGCAGGGGCGCGCCCCGCGGAATGTCGCTCCGCACAATGTTGCGCTGGTTTTTGCCCAAGTCTCCGTCGCCCACGACGAGCAGTTTGGCGTCTTTGGCCGCAGCGGGCGGCGCGGGCAGCTCGGTTTTGGGCACCATGCGGTTGGCGTAGTAGGAGGGGAGCTCGCCTTCCAGGAGCACCGCGGTAGCGAGCGGACCCTCAGTGTAGAGGCTGCGCACGGGTTCGTTGTACAGCTCCGCCAGGCTCACTTGGGTGGGTGACGGGCGGCGGCGCGCGTAGGGCGAGGTTTGCAGGAGCACGGTTTTGGTGACGCCCGGGACGCGAATGGTGTCGAGGGTGGTACCGAACTCGTAGCGCACCGCGTTAAGGTTTTTCACAATCGGGTGTTCGGACTGCGGAAGCATCAGCGGAAAGTAGACCCAGGGTCGCACGGAGCGCTGGTCGTTCACGCCGGCACATACCAGGTCGGTGGCCAGTGAAGTGTTCACGCGGGCTCCGTAGGTGAACAGCAGCCCGTCGAGCCCGATGAAGTCGAGCTGCGGATAGGCCAAAAATTCGGAGGCGTAGCTCAGCGAATCCATCTCGGCGTGCACCGCTTCGACCATCCAGATGGCGCGGCCGTTGTTCATGAGGTACTGGTCGAGCAGCCAGCGGTCGAGCTCGGCAAACGACTCGCGCGACTTGGCCAGGATGATCCCGTCAAAGCTGTTGAGTCGGCGCACCTGCTCCGTGAGCGAGGGTTCGCCGGTGGTGCTGTCGACGGGAAACTCCCGCAGGTTGAAGCGGAACACGTCGTAGCTCTTGCGCAGGTTCAGCTCGAGGGCCGCGGTCTGAATCGGCGCGAGTTCGCCGTGGCCGTCGATGAAGGCGACGCGCTTGCGCTCGGTCTGCAGCAGTCCGCGAAGGGAGGCCGCAAGGGCGTACTCCAGGTTTTGGATGCTGGCGTTGATCTGGGCTTCGGGGGCCTGGGCAAACTGCTCGAGGAGCAGCGAAACCGGCCATTGGCGTTCGTTGTAGCTCACGACGGCCCCGGGAAAAACTTGCTGGGTTTTCACGCCGTCGGCCTCCTGGATTTCGAGCTGAATGGCGCCGAGGCCCAGGTTTTGAAGCTGGGTGTAGGTGTCGCGGCGCACCTGCGGGTCGGGGTTCTCTGACGGGTTGACGAGCTCGTACCGGATGTTGCGGTTGCGTGCGCGGAATTCGTCGAGCAGCCGAACGGTCTCGGCTTGAAGGCGCTGGAAGCCGGCGGGGAATTCGCCCTCGAGGTAAATGGTGACCAGCATGGGCTCCTCAACCTGGGCGATGAGCTCCTCGGTGGCGTCGCTCAGGCTGAACCGCTGGTCGGCCGTGAGGTCCAAGCGCAAGAACACCGGGCGGAAGGTCGAAAGGGCGACCACGGCCAGGGCTGCGGCGAGCGGAGCCATGCGGCGCAGGTCTTTGCGGGGCTCGAGCATCAGCCGGGCTCCGGCCAAAAAGACCACGGTGAGTCCGCCAAAGTAGAGTACGTCGTTGGCGTCGACGACGCCCCGGCTCATCGACGTGTAGTGCTCGCTAATGCCCCACTGGACGAGGTAGAGTCCGCGGTTGGCCACGCTCGGAAGGTCGACGAACGCGTCAAAGCCCGCGTACATTGCCAGGCTGCCCGCGGCTCCGCCGACAAAAGCCACGATGGAATTGTCGGTGCTGGCGCTGAAGAGCAGCGAAATGGCGAGGTAGGTTCCGCCCAAGACAAACAGACCCAGGTAGGAGCCCGCCGTACTGCCCAGGTCGAGGTTGCCCACGGGGTTGCCCAGGACGTAGAGCGAGGCGGCGTAGAGCAGCGTTGGGAGCAGGGCCAGGCCCAAGAGGGCCATGCCGGCCAGCCATTTTCCGGTGACAATGTTCCAGGTGGTCAAGGGCTTGGCGCGCAGCCAATCGAGGGTTCCGGCGCGGCGCTCCTCGGCGAGCATGCGCATGGCCAGCGCGGGCACCAAAAACAAGAAGACCCAAGGCGAAAGCATGAACAACCCGTCGAGCTGCGCGTATCCGCTGTCGAGCAGGTGAAAGCTGCCGGGCATGAGCCAGAGAAACACCGCATTGAGCCCGAGGTAAACGCTTAAAACGAGTACGCCCGTGGCGGACTGAAAGAAGGATGCGAATTCGCGGCGGGCTAGACTGAGCATGGAGGTTGCGTAAGGAGGTCGCAGGACCAAGCCCGCGCGGGAGCGTCGAACCAGGCCTTTAACGTGGGCCAAATTTCGGCAAAAGTGGCGGACTGACGGTATGCTTCGAGAAACTCTTCGCGAAGCCAGGTGCTGTAGGTGAAGTAGCTGCCGTCGTGCGCCCGCAGCCAGGTCGCACTGAGGCATCCGGGCTGGTTCGCGACCACCTTGATTTGGGTGCCGACGTAGGCCTCAAACGCCTCCCGGTGGTGCGGCGCGACGTGCAGGTGGACGATGCGAACGAGCGGCGTGCTCACGCGATGCGAAGTTCAATGGCGTCGCCCGGCCGCACGCCCAGCAGGCGCGATGCGAGGTTGGCGCGGTCTCCGCCGCCGTCGTGAAGTCCGATTTCGAGGTACCCGAACCGATTGGTTCTGAAGTAGAGGTCGCCGGGCGTGAGTCCCTGAGGGCTCCACCACTTGCGGACCCTTTGGCCGCGCACGCTGGTTTCGAACGGTCGCCCCTGGGCCCATCGCTGGAGCCAGGCCTCGTCGGCGTCGGTCACCAGCTGGCCGTACTGGTCGACGAACTGAATGTGTACTAGGGCGGACTGCTCGCTCCGCACCTCGGGCTTGAGGACGGCCCGCTGCTGCCAGTCGGTTCGCCCGGGACCGAGCACGCTCAGGCTCCCCCCGTCGAGGAGGTGGGCGGCGGCGGCGGCGAGCAGGGCTTCGGCGGTAGTGCAGTCCAGTCGGTTTTTCAAGTCGAGTTGAATGCGCTGCCCGGGCTGGAGGTCGGGACGCAGCATGGCCAAGAGTCCGTTGTCGAGGCCGAGAAAGTAGTGTCCGTCCAGGGAGCACGCCATCAGGGGCGTTTCAGGCCAGTAGATGCTGTCGACCAGAATCACGTGGATGCTTCCCTCGGGAAAGTCGCGGTACGCCCCGCGCACGATGTAGGCGGCCTCGCTGAGGTTGCGCGACTGCACGCTGTGGGTGAGGTCCACGACCGGGGCCACGGTACCGGTGCGGAGCATTTCGGCATAGACCCTTCCGCGCAGACCCGCTGAATCGGGGTCGCGCCATCCGTAGTCGGTGGTGAGGGTGATGACGGCCACAGCTGTACCTTTGAAGCTGTAAAAGTAATGGAGCGCATCGTCCACCTCGAAGACGTCGATCCCCGAGTTTTGTTCGGGGAGCATAATTCCCTGATGCGCCAGCTGGAATCCTATTTTCCCAAGCTCCGTTTGGTGGCCCGCGGCGAAGTCATCAAGTTCACGGGCGCTCCTGAGGACGTGGCCTCGTTCGAAGAGAAGCTGGACCTGCTCCTGCGCCACATTCGCAAGTTCAACGTGCTTACGGCACCCCAATTGGAGCGCATTGTGCTCGACGACAGCCCGTCGATTCTCAAGAGCTTGAGCGAGGGCGACGAGGTCATTGTGCACGGCGTCAACGGGCACGTGATCAAGGCGCGGACCGCCAACCAGCAGCGCATGGTGAACGCGGTGGGCGCCAACGACCTCACGTTTGCCATGGGGCCGGCGGGCACCGGCAAAACCTACACGGCGGTGGCCCTCGCGGTGCGCTCGCTCAAAAACAAAGAAGTTCGCCGGTTGGTCCTTACCCGCCCTGCCGTGGAAGCGGGCGAGTCCCTCGGATTTTTGCCGGGCGACATGAAGGAAAAACTGGATCCCTACATGCAGCCGCTGTACGACGCGCTGCGCGACATGATTCCGGCTGAGCGCTTGGTCCAGTACCTCGAGAACGGAACGATCGAAATCGCGCCCCTGGCCTTCATGCGCGGACGCACGCTGGATCGGGCTTTTGTCATCCTGGACGAGGCCCAAAACACCACGGTGTCGCAGATGAAGATGTTTTTAACCCGCATGGGGCCGTCGTCGAAATTCATCGTTACGGGCGATCCCTCGCAAACCGATTTGCCGCCGCGGGCGGCGTCGGGACTTCCGCACGCCCTTCGCCTGCTCGGCGGAATGAAGGGCATCGGCCACATCGAGCTCGACGGACGCGACGTGGTGCGCCACCCGCTGGTGCGCAAAATCATTGCGGCCTACGACGCCGAAGGCCAAAGTAGGGCATCCCGAACCGCTCGAGAGGCCGATCAACAACCATCTAAAAACTAAATCATGGCGCTGACCCATTCCGAATTCCATTTCACCGGCCAAGAGTCGGTTTACCACGGAAAAGTGCGGGACGTGTACCGCCTGAAGGGCGGCCGCATGGTCATGGTCGCGTCGGACCGCATCTCGGCCTTTGACGTGGTGCTCCCGAAGGGAATTCCCCACAAAGGGCAGGTTCTCAACCAGATGGCCGCGCATTTTCTCGAATCAACCGCCGACGTGGTGCCCAACTGGCGCGTGGCCAGCCCCGACCCCGTGGTAAGCGTGGGCTACACGGCTGAAGCGTTTAAAGTGGAAATGGTCATTCGCGGCTACCTGAGCGGCCACGCCTGGCGCACCTACGCCGCCGGAGGGCGCTCGCTCTGCGGAGTGGCCCTCGCCGAAGGGCTCCGCGAGTCCGACGCCCTGCCCGAGCCCATCATCACACCAACCACCAAGGAAGCCATCGGCACCCACGACGAAGACATCAGCCGCGAGGAGATTTTGGCGCGCGGCATCGTCAGCGAAGCCCACTACGCCCAGCTCGAGGCCTACACCCGGGCGCTCTTTGCCCGCGGACAGCAAATGGCCCGCGAGCGCGGACTCATTTTGGTGGACACCAAGTACGAGTTTGGACTGCTGCCCGACGGCCGCATCGTGCTGATTGACGAAATCCATACGCCCGACTCGTCGCGCTACTTCATCGCTGAGGGGTACGAGGCACGCCAAGCCTCGGGGGAACCCCAAATTCAGCTGTCCAAAGAGTTTGTGCGCCAGTTTCTGATCGCCAACGGATTTCAGGGAAAAGAAGGCCAAGCCATTCCCGAACTCACCGACGAATGGGCGGCCGACGTGTCGAAGCGCTACATCCAGCTCTACGAATTGGTCACGGGTAAAGCGTTTGAGCCCGCGGCGGACGGCGACCCCGAAGCCCGCATCCATGCCAATGTGGAACGCTTTTTGGCATCGAATCCCGCATGAAGCGACTTGGTTTAGCGGCGGCCCTTGGGCTGCTGGCCTTTAGTGCCCAGGCACAACTCACGCGCGGACTCACGGCGGGCTACCACCTCGCCGACGTGCGGATTTCGTTTAATCCGTTGATTGACCCCACGTTTACCCCCGTGGCGACGGGTCGAGCCGGCTACCACGCCGGAGGATTTTATCGGGCGTCGGCGGGACTCGTGTACGTGCAGCCCCAAGTTTGGCTCACAGGCCTCAACCAGCAGTTCGTCATCGACGACGGCAGCTTCAGCCCCGAAGTAATCGACTGGTCGCTGATCCGCGTGGACGTTCCGGTTGAAGTGGGCGTCAAGTTCGGCCCGCTCCTGGCTTTTGTGGCCCCGGTCTACTCGGTGGCGCTCGCCGAAACGGGCGGACTGAACCTCGCCAATCCCGGCAAGGGAAGCTGGGGCGGTCAAGTGGGCGTAGGCGCCAAGCTCGGCGGACTCCAGCTCAGTGCCCGGTACGAGGGCTCGCTCTCGGCCTTCGGTCAAACCTTGAGCCTTGGGGGCGTCGACTTTGAGACCGACAACCGGATCAACCAGTTTATCGCCTCGGCCGCGCTCAAACTCTGAGGCGGTTTGGGGGGAACCCCATAAAAAAGCCGGCGCTGCAGAGCGCCGGCTTTCTTTGTTTAAGGAGGGTGGGGGTTACTTCCCGCTTCCGCCCGTCGTTGCTGCCGCGGGCTTGGCGCAGCACGATCCGCCCGTCGGGGCCGAAGCGCAACCCTGGGTCTTGCCCGCGGTCGTCGGAGCGCAGTGGGCGGCGTCCTTGCCGTCTTTCTTTTTCTTCTTGTTCGACGTTACGGTCGTTTCCGCTTTTTTGGGATCCGTACCGGCGTGGGCCGCGGCCAGGGTTCCGACCGTGAACAGCGCAGCAAGCGCAAGGGCAGCAAACTTTTTCATGATTCGAGTTCGTTAATCTTCTTCCAAGGTAGGAAAAATTCCGGGACGCACCATGGTCAGGCGTTCGGAGTGCACGTACTCCGCCAATAGGCTGCGCAGGTAGGGCTGCTGCGGAAGCAGCGTGAGTCGGTTTTTGAGGCGGGCCTCGTCGTGCACCTCTTGCTCCAGCCGCACGTAGGCGTAGCCCACAAAGCGTCCGCCGTCCACCCAGAAGGCGGTTTTTTCGCCGGGCTCCCGTCCGCGGTCGAGGTACACGACCACGCCCTCGGGCCACATGAAGGCTTCCAGCTCCGCCACCGCCTCGCTCGAGCTGCGCGGAAGGTCCTTCGCAGGGCTCGCCTTGGCCTCGGGAGCGGGGACCAATCGCGGCAAGAGCACGTCGTCCAGAGACCATTGGCGGGATTCGGCCATTCCCCGGAGCAGGGCCACCCCGTCGGCGACCGAATCCACCTGCACCGCGGGCGGCTCGCGGCGAATTCCGCGCACGTCCCAAAGCACCCCCTCGTCGGTTTCGATCGGAAAAAGTCCGAAGCGCAGCCGAAACTTGTCCTTAGCCTGGTTGTAGGGCGGCTTGAGCTTTTTGAGCTCCACGTGCTCTAAAATGTCGGCCAGCAAGAGGCTGCCCGTTTCTTCGACGCGAATGCTCGCCACTTCGGCCTGGAGCGCCAGGGCTTTTTCGCTGGTCGACAAAAAGTGCCGGTCGATGCGCACCCGCAGCTGGTCCGACTTGCCCACGTACAGCACCCGCCCGTCGGAATTGAACAGGTAGTAAATGCCCACTGTCTTGACGTATCGGGCAATTTGGTCGCTGAACTTGTGCTTGCCCGTGGCGGCCGGCTGCTTGAGGTACACCCCTTCGATGTACTTCTCGCGGTCTTTTTCGAGCAGCAGCTGCAGGAGCTCCACGGTGGCTCGGGCGTCGCCGTCAGCCCGGTGCTTGCGGGTGTGGGCGATGTTGAGTTCGGCGCACAGCGTGCTGAGCCCGTACGCCGGCATGCCGGGCAAGAACTTTTCGGCGAGCGGAATCGTGTCGAGGACCACGCGTTCGTAGGCGTAGCCCAAGCGGGCAAACTCCTCGCGCAGAATGCGGTAGTCAAACGGCGCATTGTGGGCCACGAGCACGGCACCCTCGGTCATTTGCACGATGCGCTTGGCGATTTCGTGGAAGCGCGGAGCGGTGCGCACGTCGTGCTCCCGAATGCCCGTCAGCTTTTGGACAAAGGGCGGAATCGGAACCTCCGGCCGCACCAGCGTAATGAACTGGTCGACAATGCGGCGGCCGTCAAACAGAAAAATGGCGACTTCAATGATGCGCTCCGTACCGGGCTTGCCTCCGGTGGCTTCGAGATCAATTACTGCGTACATAACCAGTTGCTGGATGCTAGTTACTGGCCACTTCGCGCCCCGAACAGTAGAGAGCCCACGCGAACGTGGTTGGCGCCTTCGGCCAAGGCGAGGTCGTAGTCGCCGCTCATTCCCATACTCAGCACGGTAACCTGCTCCACGCCAAGCTGTTCCCGGGCGGCGCGGAAGAGGCTTGCGAGTCGGGCAAATTCCGCGCGGATTTGGGAGCGGTCGTCGGTCAGGCTCGCCATGCCCATCAGGCCGACCACGCGCAGGTGGGGGTAGGCGCGGAGCACGTTAACGGCGCAGAGCCCGAGGACTTCGTCGGGACTGAACCCGGCTTTGGTCTCTTCTTGGGCAATGTGCACCTGGAGCAGGACGTCGATGCGCCGTCCCGCGCGCTCGGCCTCCTTCTCGAGAACCCGAAGCACTTCCAGTCGGTCGACGCTGTGCACGAGGTGCACGAAGGGCGCGAATTCGCGAATCTTGTTGGTCTGGATGCGTCCGATCATGTGCCAGCGAATGTCCTTCGGGAGCGAGGCGGCCTTCGCGGCCAGTTCCTGCACCCGGTTTTCGCCGAAGTCGCGGTGCCCCGCGGCATAAAGGGCCTCGATGGCCTCAACGGGTTGAAACTTGCTGACGGCGACTAGGGTGCAGTTGCCGGGCAGCGCGTCGCGGAGGCCGCGGTAGGCAGTCAGGTCGGCACTCATTTCCAGGCGTACATGGTTACCCCCGAGCGGAGTTTGGGTTCGATGTAGGTCGATTTGGGGGGCACGGACTTGCCCTGGTCGGCCCAGCGCTCCACGTCGTCCCAGTGCGGATGCGGAAGCACAAAAATGGTCTCCTGGTCGCGGCGACCGGCCTCCACGCTGGCCAAATCGACCACGCCGGGTTCGTAGCGCACCCGGGCGTCGTGCCGCTCGTCGGCCACCTTCCAAAACGGGGCGAGGACCTGCTCAAAAAGCCAGGTGCTTTCGGGGAAGGCCAAGTCGGCGGGCTCGAACTTCCACCATCCGCGGTGGTCGAGCGCATAAAATCCTTTTTCGGGCAAGCCCTCCGGACGCTGGGCCAAGGGCTCGGCGCCCACGGCCGACACCCAGTCGCCCACGGCCGGTCCCGCAATGTGGCGGTGGAACGACGAGAGGGAAATTTGGCTGCTGTCGACCAGGTAGGCCATGACGAACGCGTTTTCGCCCAGGCGCTCCGAAGACGCCATGCGGTGGTGTCCGTCGGCGATGTACAAGCGTCCGAGCTTCGCCAGCGCGGACTGGACGGGCTTGGGATCGGGAACGGCCCAAAGGCTGTGCACCGCTCCGTCGGTTGTCGCGAAGTCCAGCAAGGGCTCGCTTCGCTGAACCTGCGCGGTCGTCGCTTGGAGTTCCGGCAGGGGAGGGTGGGTGAGCAGCACGGGCTCGGCATGAAATCCGACGGTTTCGAGGTAGCGGGCAAACAGGGCTTCGCGGGCTTCGAGCGTGCGTTCGTGCCGGATGATTCGGCCGGCGCGGTAGTCGTCGAGCGAAACGAGTCCGAGGTAGCCCACAAAGGTCTTGCCCGCCCACTGCTGGCGGTAGAGGTAGAGGTGCGGCTCTTGGTCGGCGATCAGGTAGCCGTTGGCAAGAAAATCTTCGTAGCCTTTGCGCACCCCGCTGAACCGAGCGTCCGCCTCGGGAGAGCGGCGCTGCAGTACGTGCAAAAACGAATAGGGGTTGGTGCCCAGCTTGTGCACCAGCTCTTCTTCGCTGTAGGTCACGTAGGAACGGGTGCTCACGAGGCCCGCCAGCGCTCGGGGCGGACGCACCGCAGCAAAAGCTTCAAAGCGCGCCACGGAGTCTAGGCGTTGGCGATGATGGTGTCGGCCAGTTCCGTGCTGATGCGGTCTTGAGCTTCTTCGGTAGCCGCTCCGATGTGGGGCGTCAGCGAAAGCTTTTCGTGCATGAGCAGGTTGACGTGGGGCGTGGGTTCGTTGGTGAACACGTCGAGGGCTGCGCCCGCCAGGTGGCCCTGGTCCAGCGCGTTGAGCAGGGCTTCCTCGTTGACCACGCCGCCTCG
>JBEGTJ010000032.1:0-18812 GCA_041179465.1 Bacteroidota bacterium
AAGAAGCACCCCTTGCTGTTGGTGGTGTACGGACCGCCCCAGGGGTAGGTCGTGAGTTCGCGTCCACCGCGAGCGGCGTACTCCCACTCGGCCTCGGTCGGCAGGCGGAACTCGTTCTCAATGAAGTCGTTGTTCTGCTTCAGGTAGGTGTTGCGGTAGTGAGTACGCCAGTTGGCGAAGGCCGTGGCTTGCTTCCAGCTCACGCCCACCACGGGGTACTCGTCGTAGGCCGGGTGCCAGAAGTAGTTGTCGTGCAGGTTTTCGTTGAACGAGTACGTGAAGTCTGAAATCCACGCAAGGGTATCGGGGTAGACGTTCACGATTTCACTCACAAAGAAGCTCGAACGGTCGGATACTTTCTTGCCGTTTTTGATGTAGTCGCGGTACGAGAAGGTACGTCCGTCGCCGTCGGCGTCGCGGAAGTCTTTTTGCCAGCGGTTTTCTTTAGATGCGGCCTTTTGCTTGTCTACCCAGAAGTGCAGGTAGTTCAGCTGGCGGGAGTCAATGCTGCGTCCGCCCAGGAAACGCTCTTCGGGAGACAAGTACATCGACTCGATGATCTCCGTGTATTCCTCAGAGGGGTAGCGGTCGACGTCCCATACCAGACGGCGCGTCCAGTCGAGGTAGGTCTGCATCGAGTCCGGGTAGTTGAGTCCGACAAATTCTTCGTAGAAAGTCGGATTGTTCATGTCGGCGTAGTTGATGTACTCGTAGCCTTCGACCATGCCCTCAGCGAGGCGGTAGCGCAGGATGGAGTCGCGAACCCAATCGACAAATTGGCGGTACTCGTTGTTGGTGATTTCGGTTTCGTCCATGTAGAACGCCGGAACCGATACCGACTTGGTCGAAGCCGTGAGGGTTGCGGGTACGTCTACGTCGGAATTGCCCATGGCAAACTGGCCTTGCGGAATGAAGACCATTCCGTAGGGGTCTGAAGGGTAGAAATCGGGGCGGTTTTGAACGCCAACCAATTCCCCGTGGTCTCCGCCCGAACAGGCAGCGAGAACCAACGCGGCAAAGCCTGCGAGGGAAAAGGATTTAACCATTGGTAAGTGTTTCATGGTCTTGGTCTAACGTCTTTGAGGGCGCGATATTACAAAAATCTTGGGTTACGGTAGCTACCGTTGACGCGCGGTGGAATTTCAATCGTGAAGCAGTAGGTCAAAAATAGTTCGTGAGAGCCTGAGGAATAGGCACTTAGCGAAGAGGTGGTCAGGTCGTACGAATACGAAGCCCTTAGGGAAGGCATAATCTGGTAGCCGAGCATGAGGCTGAGGGCGTCTTGATTGCGGTATCCGAGGCCGGCGTAGATTTTGTCCATGATGAGCGCGTTGGCGTTGAGGTCTACGCTCAGGTTAGAGTTGAGGTCTGACTTGAGGAGAATGCTCGGCGTTACGCGAATGGGCGTGGACGTGGGCAGGTCAAAGCTGTATCCGCCGGTCAGAAAGTAGTGCATCGTGCTCTTGAAGCGAGCCGGACTGCCAGAGAATACCGCGTCGCTTTGAAGCAGGCGTGAAGTGGACAGCCCGGCAAACCACGTATCGGTGGTGTAGTAGGCGCCAAAGTTCAATTCAGGGGTGAAGGAGGTAGCTCCGTTGCCCACCACGGCAGGATCGCTGGGGTTGTCGGGGTAGATCCACTGCGCGTTGCGCACGTTTTTGTTTTTGAAGTCCACCGCCAGACCGAGGCCGAGTCGGCCGGCACCCAGGTCCATTTGGTACGCGTAGCCCAGGGCAGCCGAAACATCTTCAAAATAGCCGATGCGGTCGTTGACTACATTGAGCATGAGTCCGCCGTGAAGCACGTCGAGCGGAATTGAAGCGTTCACGTTCAACGTATTCGGAGCGCCCTCAAATCCGACCCACTGAAGTCGTTGCCCCATGTTCACGCAAATGCCTTCGCCGCTGCCCGCAACGCCCGGATTGAATCCCAAACGGTTGTGGTAGTACTGCGTGAACTGCACGTCCTGCTGCGCCCACAGCGAGCTGGAAATGAGCACCATTGCGCCTGCGATAATGGATTTGAAACGAGTCATTCGGGTGTTCAGGGTCAAGCGAATCAGCGCTAAAAGTAGCAAAAAATACCGTTCGTACTTAAAAAAGCCTAAATCCCTCTACGGACGATGCTCCACCAAACGGCGGGAATTTCGCCGTTTTGGGCGGTGAGGTAGTCGTCGGCGCTGCAGGGGATGAGGCTGTGGCGGGCGTCGGCGCCGGGGTGGTTGGCTACCTCTATCCACCAGCGCTGGCTCCAGGGAGACTTGTAGAACACGAGTTCGCCTTCGTCGTTCGGGAGCAGGACGGTGAAGCGGAGGTAGTCGGCTTTGCTGCGGTGCGGAAAATCGCCCACGCGCCCGGCGACGCCGTCGATAAAGTACCAAAGACCTTGGGCCCACAGGTGGGCGTTTTGGCCGTCGAAGTCGCGAGAGGCCACAAAGTCGGTAAGGCAAAGGGCGCTGAGCTTGTCGCTGAATCCGGCGTAGCGGAGTACGGCGCAGAAGGACTCGCCCGTGAGCCCGTTGGGGTTGGCTTCGTGCTGGGCAGGCGCGTCGGCGGCGCGGACGGCGGCGTTGTGCGCCACGACCAGGTCGGCGTCGCGGATCCAGGGTTCCGCGCGCTGAATGGGCTGAAGTTCGCCCGCTCGGTGCACCTCGAGGTGCATTTTTTCGGCGAGGTCGAGCACCGACTGCGCCACAAAGTAGCTCTGGTGCGCCAAGTGGCTGACGTGAAAGAGCCGAAACGGCTTCATCGTGAGCATTTGCGCGAGCAGGTTGCTGCGGTCCGGGAGCACGTGGTCGTCGCCGAGGGCGATGCGGTTGTTGACCAAGCACGCGTTGATGGTCCGCTCGAGACGGCCAAACGCTCGGTACACGCCCAGGGGCCAATCGGAGTTGGCGCCCAAGAATACCGGAATGCAGCCGTACTGCAGGACTTCGACGGCGAGCTCTTCGACGGCCACCAGGGTGTCCACGCGGTCGCGGCCCGGAATCAGGTTGCCCAGGTCTGCGACCTGCAGGTCCCAAGGCCCCCAGAATAGGGGGTACAGTGCTCGGCGTACGGAGTCGGCGACGTCGTGGGTACCGCCCCGCAGTTCGGGGACGCCGATCAGGGCAACAGCCACGCCGCGCAGGTCGGGCACCTCGCCGTGGTTTTTGCGGACGGACGCTCCAAAGGTTTCGTGGGGCCAGGCTTCAGTGAAATCGGCCCCGAGGGATTCAAGCCATTCGGTACCCATGCGTTACTTGGTTTTGCGCGCCGTCGTTTTGCGGGCCGAAGTTTGGGCGGCCTTGGGCTTCGCGCCCCCGCGGCCGCGGCCCTTGGTTCCGCCGGTGCTGGGTTGGTGCTTGGCGATGAGTTCGTGCACGTCGTCGGCGGTGAGCGATTCGGGCTCGGTTCCGCGCGGAATTTTGACGTTCTCCTTGCCCCACTTGAGGTAGGGACCAAAGCGGCCCTTGCGCAGTTCTACTTCTCCGTCGGGAGTCGAAAAGGTCTTCATCAGAGAGGCCTGCGCCGCGGCCAGTTTGGCCTCCACGAAGGCGATGGCTTCGGCCTCAGTCACGTTCAGGGGCGTGGCGGGCGGAGTGATGCTGGCAAAGGTCTTGTCCCACTGAATGTAGGGTCCGAAGCGCCCAAAATTGGCCCGCAGCGGCTTGCCCTCGTAGGTTCCGACCAGGCGGGGGAGGCGAAGCAGCTCCAAGGCCTCAGCCAGGCTGATTTTGTCGAGCGTGTAGGGTTCGGGAATGCCTACGAACTTGGCGTCGGCTTCGTCTCCGTCGCCGCCGCCGAGCATGACGACCGGTCCAAACTTGGCCAGTCGGGCCGAAACCTGGCGGCCGCTTTCGGGGTGGGTTCCGAGCACGCGCACCGACCGAACGCGCTCGCTCTCTTCGGATTCCGTGACGAGGGGGTGAAACTTGGCGTAGAAGTCCCCCAGAATTTGCTGCCATTCGGCACGGCCTTCGGCCACTTCGTCGAATTGGGCTTCCATTTTGGCGGTGAACGAATAGTCCATGACGCCCCCAAAGTGCGCGACGAGGTAGTCGGTCACGAGGTTGCCAATGTCGGTGGGCACGAGGCGCCCCTTGTCGGAGCCGAATTTTTCCTCGCGCTGCGACCAATTCCATTGGCTTCCGCCGGTCCATTCGGCAAATGCGACGTGGCGGACTTCGCCTTCGCGCACGCCCTTGGCGACGTAGCCGCGGTTTTGAATCGTCGAAATCGTCGGTGCGTAGGTCGAAGGACGTCCAATGCCCTCTTCTTCAAGGGCTTTCACCAGCGTGGCTTCGGTGAAGCGCCCCGGCGGGCGGGTGAAGCGCTGGGTGGCGGTGGCGCTCGCGAGCTGCACGGCATCTCCCTGCTTGAGGGGCGGAAGCATTCCGGCTTCGTCTTCTTCTTCGTCTACCCCCTCGCGGTACACCTTTAAAAAGCCTTCGAAGGCGATCATTTCGCCCCGCGCGATGAACTCGGCAGCCGAATTGCTGAGGTGGGCCACGGTGCGGTCAATTTGGGCGTCGGCCATCTGGCTGGCTAGGGTACGCTTCCAAATGAGCTCGTACAGCTTCTTTTCGGCCGCGTCGTTTCCGGCGGACTTCACCAGCATGTTGGTCGGACGAATCGCTTCGTGGGCCTCTTGGGCGCCCGCGCTCTTGGTGGTGTAGCGGCGGGTTTGGGCAAAGGCGGCACCGTACAGTTCGGTGATGGCGTGGCGCGCCCCGTTCACCGCTTCGTCGGAGAGGTTGACCGAGTCGGTACGCATGTAGGTGATGTGTCCGTTTTCGTAGAGCTTTTGGGCCAGGCTCATCGTGCGGCTCACGGCCATTCCGATTTTGCGCGAAGCCTCCTGCTGCAGGGTCGAGGTGGTGAACGGCGCGGCGGGCTTGCGGGGAGCCGTTTTTTGCTCCAGACTGCGGACCTGGAATCCGCCCAGGTTCAGGGCCGACGCCAGCGCTTCTACCGCCGCTTGGTCGCGCAGGTCGCCGTGGTACTCCGCCGCGAATCCGGCTCCGTTGGGCGCGGTGAACCGACCTTCCATGCGAAAGTCGACGTCAGACACGAAGTGCTCGATGGCGCGTTCGCGCTCCACGATCATGCGCACCGCCACCGACTGCACACGGCCGGCACTGAGTCCGCGGCGCACCTTCTTCCAAAGTACCGGCGACAGTTCGAAGCCCACGAGGCGGTCGAGCACCCGGCGGGCCTGCTGGGCGTTCACCAGGTTCATGTCAATGCGGCGCGGATTTTCAACGGCCTTGAGGATGGCGGTTTGGGTAATCTCGTGAAACACGATGCGCTTGGTCTTCGAAACGTCGAGGTCGAGGGCCTCGGCCAGGTGCCACGAAATGGCCTCTCCCTCGCGGTCCTCATCGCTCGCGAGCCAGACGGTTTCGGCGGCCTTGGCAAGCTTGCGGAGCTGTGCGACCACGTCTTTTTTGTCTTCGCTCACCACGTATTCCGGGGCGAAACCTTGGTGGATGTCGATGCCTATTCCGCGCTCGGGCAAGTCGCGGATGTGCCCAAAGCTGGAACGCACGGTGTAGGCGCTCCCGAGGTATTTTTCGATGGTCTTCGCTTTGGCGGGCGATTCGACGATGACGAGGTTTTGGGCCATGAGCTGAGGTTTACGCCTACAAAGTAACGGCCGGAATCTCCGCAAAACGTTTAAAAGTAGGGGCTGACATTTTGTCGCGTTGGCTCGGACGTAGTCCGTATTTTTGCGGCATGACCAAAATGTCCGAAATCGAACGCAGCCCTTTGGGCGAGGAACGCCAGGGTGAGGTGATGCTCCGCGAAGGCCTGGGTCAGGGTAAGAAACTCTACCTCGAGTCCTACGGGTGCCAAATGAACTTCTCGGACAGCGAGATCGTCGCGTCCATCCTCCAAAAGGACGGCTACGAAACCACCGACAAGCTCGAGGAGGCAGACCTGGTCCTCCTGAACACCTGCTCGATTCGCGAGAAGGCCGAGCAAACCGTGCGCAACCGTTTGAACCAGTTTAATACGCTTAAGGCCAAGAATCCGGAGCTGAAAATCGGCGTTCTGGGCTGCATGGCGGAACGAGTGCGCGAAAAGTTTTTTGAGGAAGAGAAGCTCGTGGACCTGGTGGTGGGCCCCGACGCCTACCGCGACTTGCCCAACCTCCTCGAGGAGCTGGACGGCGGACGCAAGGCCGTCAACGTGATTTTGAGCAAGGAAGAGACGTACCACGACATCGAGCCGGTGCGTTTGGGCGGCAACGGCATCACGGCGTTTGTGAGCATCACCCGCGGCTGCGACAACATGTGCACGTTTTGCGTGGTTCCGTTTACTCGCGGTCGCGAGCGGAGCCGCGATCCGCAAACCGTCGTCGAGGAGGTAATCCAGCTTTGGAACGACGGCTACCAAGAGGTCACGCTGCTCGGCCAAAACGTCGACTCGTATTTATGGTACGGAGGCGGACTCAAAAAGGACTTCAGCAAAGCCAGCCCGATGGCGCAGGCCACCGCGGTGCACTTTGCCGACCTGCTGCACCTCGTGGCCAAGGCGGTGCCCGACATGCGCATCCGCTTCTCGACCAGCAATCCGCAGGACATGAAGGACGACGTGCTGCACGCGATTGCGGCGCATCCCAACATTTGCAAGTACATCCACTTGCCCGTGCAGAGCGGATCCTCGCGCATCCTCAAAGAAATGAACCGCGGCCACAACCGCGAGGAGTACTTCGCGCTGATTGACCGCATCCGCCGCATTATTCCGGGCTGCGGCCTCAGCCAGGACCTGATCGCGGGCTTCCCGGGCGAGACCGAGGAGGACCACCAGGACACGTTGAGCCTAATGGAGTACGTCAAGTACGACTTTGGCTACATGTTTGCCTACTCAGAACGGCCCAACACCTTCGCCGCCCGCAAGTTCGAGGACAACGTGCCCCTCGAAGTAAAAAAGCGCCGATTGAACGAAATCATCGCCCTGCAGCAGAAGCACAGCGCGGAGCGCAACGCCGCCTACGTCGGCCAGACCGTTGAGGTGCTGGTCGAAGGCCGTTCCAAGCGCAGCGAGGACGATCTGTTTGGCCGCACGACCCAAAACACGGTAGTGGTTTTTCCGCGCGAAAACTACCACGCCGGAGAATGGGTTATGGTTACCGTGGAACGCAGCACCGCCGCCACCCTCTTGGGCACGGCGGTCGGTTATGCCCGACCCCCTCGCCGATGAAGCACGTATTCTTTGCCCTTGCGATGACCGTGGCCTTTGGAGCCCTGGGACAAGCGCGGACCGCTCCCGCCGTAGGCTCCAACGCGAGCCGTCCGGCCGAGGCGCTCCCTCAAGACTTGAGCCTGGAACTGGGCCTGCGGTCTGAGGCGATTAAGGAGGCCGGAATTCTTCGCCTCTGCGTCGCCAAAAACGGGCAGTGCATCGAAAACCTCACGTTGGGGTTCACGGTTCGGGTGTACGACGCCAAGGGAACCGAGATCTGGAACTCGATTTGGACCGGCCGCAGCCTCGACCTGCAGTTCAAAAAGCCGCTGCCCAATGCCCACCGCGTGGTGGTCAAGGCGGTTAACGCGCAGGTGGTGAACAAGCTGAGCGGAAATCCGATTTCAACCGGCAAACCCCTCGAACTCGAATTTTGGGTGGAATGAGCATTCAGGAAGTCAAGCAGCGATTTGGAATCATCGGGACGCACGCCGCGCTCGACCGAGCCCTCTTTAAAGCGGTGCAGGTGGCTGCGACCGACATTTCGGTGCTGGTGACCGGCGAGAGCGGGGTGGGCAAGGAGAACATTCCCAAGATTATTCACCACCTGTCGCACCGCAAGCACGCGCCCTTGGTGGCGGTGAACTGCGGGGCCATCCCCGAGGGAACCATTGATTCAGAGCTTTTTGGCCACGAAAAGGGGTCCTTCACCGGGGCGACCGGCGCCCGCAAGGGTTACTTTGAAGAGGCCGACGGCGGAACCATTTTTCTCGACGAGGTCGGCGAGCTGCCCTTGGGCACCCAAGTGCGGCTGCTTCGCGTGCTCGAAACCGGCGAATTCATCAAAGTGGGCTCGTCGAAGGCCCAAAAAGTGAACGTGCGCGTCGTCGGGGCGACCAACGTCGACATGCTCGAGAAGATCGACAAAGGCCAGTTTCGCGAGGACCTGTACTACCGTTTGAACACGGTGGAGATTTCGCTGCCTCCGCTGCGCGAGCGCAAGGGAGACATTCATTTGCTGTTCCGCAAGTTTGCTCAGGATTTTTCGCAGAAGTACCGCGTTCCGGCGGTGCGCCTGTCGGACGAGGCGGTGCGCGTGCTCGAGTCCTACCGCTGGCCGGGCAACATCCGGCAGCTGCGGAACTTGGTCGAGCAGCTCTGCGTCGTCGAAAGCGACCGCGAGATCACCGGCGAGGTGCTGCGGCAGTACATTCCCGAGATCGACCGCCGCACGGTGCCGGCCCGCCGCGACGACGCGCTTTCGCAGTCGGAGTTTCACACGGAACGCGAGATTTTGTACAAGGTGCTGTTTGACATGCGCAACGACCTGAACAACCTGAAGCAGGTGGTGGCCGGTCTGGCCGGCGGCAGTTTTCAGCCCGCTCCGGCGGCGCCGCCCGTGCCCGAAACCTCGCTGCCCGTGCTGCGGACCAGCGAGTCGGCTCCCGTGCCTGAGGGTGCCCGGTACGTGGACTTGCCCCAAGAGGAGGAGGAGACGTTGGACGTGGATTCGGCGGTGGAGCCCGACGAGCGCCTGTCGCTGCTGGACTTAGAGCTCGACACCATCAAGCGCGTGCTCGACCGCCACAAAGGGCGCCGCAAAAATGCGGCGGCCGAGCTGGGCATCAGCGAGCGCACCCTGTACCGCAAAATCAAGCAATTCGGCCTCGACTGATGCGGATTCTCGCTCTGGCATTGAGCGCCCTGCTGGGGTTGGGCTGTAAAGGCGGGTATTCGTTTACGGGCGGAGACGTGGGCAATGCCCGAACCTTGAGCGTCGAGGCCTTTGGCAACCGCGCGGAGCTCGTGAATCCGATGCTCGCCCAGCGCTTCACTACCGAACTGCAGTCGGTGATGGTGCGCCAGACTCCGCTCTCGCTGGTCGGCCGCGAGGGCGATTTGCAGTTCAGCGGAGCCGTCGTCGAGTACAGCGTGCGTTCGGAGGCTCCTGCCGCCAACGACCAAGTTGCGCAAAGCCGACTGAGTATGGCGGTCGAAGTGGTCTTTGTCAACCAGCTCGATCCTTCCAAGTCGTTCACGCAGCGCTTTTCGGCATTTCGGAATTTTGCCGCCTCTACCGATTTGCGCAGCGTCGAAGATGCCTTGGTCGAAGAAATGGTCAGTGAACTCAGCGACAAGATTTTTAACCGAGCTTTAGTGCAATGGTAGCAGCTGACGCAGCAAGGGTTCGCGAACTTTGGGAAGCGCCCGATCAGGTCTCGGCCGCAGACGTTCCGTTGCTGGAGTCGCTGGTGGCGGAGTACCCCGCGGCCGTACCGCTGTGGTGGCTGTACGTTCGGGCGGTACAGCGCGCGGAGGCTCCGCAGTTTTCGCAAGTGCTGCAGCGCTGCGCCGCCGTCAGCCCCGACCGTTCCGCGCTCATGGCCTGGGTAGAGGCGCCCCTGCTTCCGGTGGCGGCAACCGACCGCCCCGCAGTCCCCGCCGAGCGGGTCGCCCCTGCGAAGCCTGCAGCCCCCGCCGAGCCTGTCGCCCCTGCGAAGCCTGCAGCCCCCGCGGCCCCCGCGGTTGAGGTGCCCACCGTCCCTGAAGCGGCAGCGCCCCAAGCGCCAGTTCCCGCACCCAAGGTGGTTGTTCCGCAAGCCCCGGCCGAAGTGAATTTGGATGCGCTTCCCGAAAAGGTGCGCGAGCAGATCCTGAGGGCCCGTGCGCTGAAGGCCAAGCTCACCCAAGGAAGTTCGCAGCCCGAAGTCCCTGCGGCGGCGTCCCAGGTTTCGACAGAGCCGGCGCCCAAGCCCTCCCCAGGGAGCGCGACCAAGTCCCCTAGGTCGGCTGCGGTTAAACCGGCGGCGCCCCCTGCGCCTGAGACCGTTGCGGCACCCCCTGCGCCTGAGGCGCTGCGCGGCGGTTCCGAGCAGGAGTCCGCGCCCGACCTCAGCCCCTTTGCGCGCTTTGTGGCCCAGCTTGCCGAGCAAAACCGCCCGAAGTCTGAAGACCTTATCGACCAATTTTTGACGGCAAATCCGCGCATTTCGCCGGTTTCGAAGGACGCGCCGGTGGCCGAAGTCCGCACGCAGCCCGACGCGCAAGTGACCGGATTGGTTACCGAAACGCTTGCGCGGATGTATGCCGAGCAGGGCCATGTTGCCAAGGCGATTCAGGCGTACGAAATTTTAAAGCTCCGAGTTCCCGAGAAAAGTATGATATTTGCCGCCCGCATCGAAGCGCTGCGAAACTCTTAAACTAGAAGAACATGACCACGTTGTTTGTGATTTTGATTGCCCTGGTGAGCCTTCTGCTCATGCTGGTTGTATTGGTTCAAAGCCCCAAAAGTTCAGGTATGGGCGGAGCCTTCGGCGGAAGCAACGCCAACATGCTCGGTGGCGTGAAGCGCACGGCGGACTTCTTGGAGCGCGCCACTTGGGTGCTCGCCATTGCCCTTTTTGCCTTGGTCCTCTTGGTGAACGTCGTCAACCCCGGAACGGCGGCGGGTGAGGCTCCCGAATCGGCCATGGAAGAGCAGCTTGACGAGACGCCCGCCCAGGCACCGGTTCAAACTCCCGGCCAAGCTCCGGCGCAGCCCGCACAGCCGGCCGATTTGCCGCAGTCGGCCGAGTAAGCCCCAACTGACAATTTTTCTAAAGGCGCTGACAGATTGTCGCGCCTTTTTTCGTTTCGCGCCCCCCGAAGGGCTGTGGCACAACCTGTGCAGAAGAGGGGCGGAGTCCGCCCAACGGACCTCCACGCAACTTTAGATAACCAAACTAACTAGACACTATGGCTAATTTGACCATTCGTCCGCTGGCTGACCGGGTGATTGTCGAGCCCGCGGCAGCAGAGACCAAGACGGCATCGGGCATCATTATTCCCGACACCGCCCAAGAGAAGCCCCAACGCGGCATCATCCGTGCGGTAGGCAACGGCAAGAAAGACGAGCCGATGACCGTCAAGGTAGGAGATACCGTGCTGTACGCGAAGTACGCCGGATCGGAGATCAAGTACGAGGGAACCGACTACTTGATCATGCGTGAGTCCGACATTTTAGCAATTATCTAATACCGAAAAACCATGAGTGCAAAAGATATCAAGTTTGATGTAGCCGCCCGCGACGGAATGCGCGCCGGCGTCGACGCCCTGGCCAACGCCGTGAAGGTGACCCTCGGACCCAAGGGACGCAACGTTATCATTGAGAAGTCGTTTGGGGCTCCGCACGTGACCAAGGACGGCGTAACCGTGGCGAAAGAGATCACGCTCGAAGACAAGATCCAAAACCTCGGCGCCCAGATGGTGAAAGAGGTCGCCAGCAAGACGGCCGACATCGCCGGAGACGGCACGACCACAGCTACCGTACTGGCCCAGGCCATCGTGAGCCAAGGTCACAAGAACGTGGCCGCCGGAGCCAACCCGATGGACCTCAAGCGCGGCATCGACAAGGCCGTAGCGGCCGTCGTAGCCAACCTGCGCAGCCAGTCGCAAGAGGTGGGCGACAACAACCAAAAGGTGGAGCAAGTGGCCAGCATTTCGGCCAACAACGACCCCGCCATCGGTGCCCTTATCGCCGAGGCCATGGCCAAAGTGAAGAAAGAAGGCGTGATCACGGTAGAGGAAGCCAAAGGAACCGAAACCTACGTCGACGTAGTCGAGGGTATGCAGTTCGACCGCGGGTACCTCTCGGCCTACTTTGTGACCAACACCGAGAAGATGGTGGCCGACCTCGACCGTCCGTTCATCTTGATCTACGACAAAAAGATCAGCACCATGAAGGAGCTGCTGCCCGTTCTTGAGCCCGTGGCCCAAACCGGCAAGCCCTTGCTGATCATCGCAGAAGACGTCGACGGCGAAGCCCTCGGCACGCTGGTGGTGAACAAAATCCGTGGCGCCCTGAAAATTGCGGCCGTGAAGGCTCCGGGCTTCGGCGACCGCCGCAAGGCCATGCTCGAAGACATCGCCATCCTCACGGGCGGAACGGTCATCAGCGAGGAGCGCGGTTTCAAGCTCGAGAACGCCACCATGGACATGCTCGGAACGGCCGAGAAGATCAGCATCGATAAGGACAACACGACGATCGTGAACGGAGCCGGCAGCGCCAGCGACATTCAGGCTCGCGTGCAGCAAATCAAGGCCCAGATCGAGACGACCACGAGCGACTACGACCGCGAAAAGCTTCAGGAACGCCTGGCCAAGTTGGCCGGTGGCGTGGCGGTGCTCTACGTGGGCGCGGCCTCTGAGGTCGAGATGAAGGAGAAGAAGGACCGCGTCGACGACGCCCTTGCGGCTACCCGCGCGGCGATCGAAGAGGGTATTGTTCCGGGCGGAGGCGTCGCGCTGGTGCGCGCCACCGAAGCACTGGCCAACCTTGAAGGCGCCAACTTCGACGAGACGACCGGCATCAAGATCGTGGCCCGTGCCATCGAAGAGCCCCTTCGCGTCATCGTGGGCAACGCCGGCCTGGAAGGCTCGGTCATCGTGGCCAAAGTGAAAGAAGGCAAGGGCGACTTTGGCTTCAACGCGAAGAACGAAGAGTACTGCTCGATGTACGAAGCCGGGATCATTGACCCGACCAAGGTGACCCGTGTGGCCCTCGAGAACGCCGCTTCGGTTGCGTCTCTGCTGCTCACCACCGAGGCGACGATCGTGGAGCTTCCCAAGAAAGAGGCCCCGATGCCTCCGATGGGCGGCGGCATGGACGGCATGATGTAGTCGACGGAACGCACGCCGCAAGGCAAAGCCGCCTCAGGGAAGCCTGGGGCGGTTTTTTTTGGCTGCTGGCCCCTAGTTGCTCGCAGCCAAAAGCAGGTAGGCCAAGGCTCCGAGGCTGGGCAGCGCCAGGTTGTCGAGGCCGTTGCCGAGTACCGATTCGCAGGCGGCGAGCGCGGCGACAGCGGCAATCATTCCCCATGAAATGGGCATGCCGTGGGCGACGCAGAGCACCACTCCGACGCCAAAGAAGCTGAGGCTGCCGGCGACCGACTTGCCGAACCACAGTTTCGGCGACGGAATTTGGCCGCCCAACTCCGCGACGAAGTCGAGAATGCCCATGGTGAGCAGGCCGAATCGGTAGGCACTGACCGCCAAATGCGGGCTGGCGGGTGCCCACGGGCTGAAGTAGAGCAGCCAGGCGGACAGGCCGATTCCGAGCGGAAATACCACTTCGCCCCAGGTTTTGCGCGGCACGTCGTGAATGCTGCTCAGCACGTTGAGAAGTTTAGACGCGGTGAGGGCGACGGTGAAGACGCCGGCCAGCACGAGCATCCAGCCGGGACTGAGGTAGGTGGGCAGCCACATGCTGACGACTGCGGAACTCACGTGCATGAATTTGCGCGTGACGGTTCCGGGAATGCGGGTGCGGCGCTTGACGGCCTCGGCTCCGAGGAACAGGGTGCCGAAGACCGCGGTGAAGGCCCAAAAGGCGAGCGGTGGAGTCATGACTGCAGGGGGTTAAAAAAGTACGCGGCGTAGCTGCGGATGAGGCGAATGTCGGGATCGGGCATTCGGTTCACGCGGTTGTCGGCTTGCACGAGGGCGTATATGCAGCGCGGAGCCTTCCGGGCCTTGGCGAGCTGGTGGAGGGCTCCGGCCACGGCGTTTCCGAGGCCTTGGGCCTGAACTTCGGGCAAGAGCCCGATGGTTTTGAAGATGACGGTGCCGTCGTCGAGGGCAAAGAGGTAGCTGAAGCCGACGCGGCGGTCGCCGACCTGTACCCAGTGGAGCAGTGGGGTTCCGCCGTGGGTGCTCGCCAGCGAGGCGCGCCAGCGGTCAAACTGGGATTCGGTGAGGGCCTGGTAGCCAAAGTTTCCCCCAAAGACGGCGTCGATCATGCCGCGCAAGGCGTGGACGTGCTCGGAATCCCCCGGGTCCAGCGGCCGCAGGGCAAACCCTTGCGCGGTCCATCGGTCCAGGTAGGGCTGCGACACCTGGATTACGCCGTCGAAGTCGGTGCGCTCCGCAGAACGGTAGGTGATGGTTTTTGCGGGATTTTGGGCGGCCAAGAGCGCGGCGTACTCCGGCCGCGTGCGCCATTCGCCCGGAAAATAGGGGGTCCCCGAATCCTCGGTCACCGCGCGGTAGGGCAAAAAAGTTGAGCCGAGCATCGGGCCCACCCAAGCCCCAGGGTAGTGCGCGCGAAGCGCGGCCCATTCCGCGGCAAAAGCGGTCGGGTCGGCGTGGGGTTCGGTTTCGAGGTAGCCAAAAGCCCAGGTGGTTCCGTCCGCCGCCGGTAGGGCGTAGAGGCCGGCAACAAAGCTGCGGCCGTCGTACCATGCGGCCTGGGGTTGTTCGGCGAAAAAGGACCAGGCGTGGCGGAGCACGGTTTCGCCCGGGTCGTAGTCGGCGAAGGCCCCGTAGTGGATGCGCCGCAGGTCGAGCAGTCGGCGCGGAGGGCTAGAGTCAAGCATGGGTGCACGGATAAAGGGTTCCCGAGGTGGCGTCGAGGACGACGCAGTCGCCGGTACGCAGCTGAAGGGTCGCCCGGTCGACCCCGACGAGGGTTGGAATTCCGAGTTCGCGGGCCACAATCGAGGCGTGGCTCAGAAGGCCACCTTGCTCAATGACGAGTCCTTTGGACTGGGCGAGGAGCAGGCTCCATCCCGGGTCGGTGTGGCGGGCGACCAAGATGTCGAATTCGGGCCAGGGGCCGGGCTGAAATTCGGGCATGACCAGGACGCGCCCTTCGAGGCGGCCGGGCACGACGCGGCGGCCGGTCATCGAGGCGGAACCTTCGCCCACCTCCGCGCGGGGAGGTTCTTCGCCGGGCATCCACGCGAAGGACCGCGGAAGGGGTTCGCCGCGGTAGCCGGCGTAGGCCGCTTGCCGCCTTTCGGCGGCTGCGCGCCACGTGGCGGGTTCGGCCTCGAGCCACTCTTCGCGGGTGAGCCAAAAAATGTGGTCGCGGTGGTCGAGGTGGCCTTGGGCCGCAGCCAGGTCGCCGGCGCGCAGCAGGAGTCGGCGGAGCCAGCCAAAGGCCGTGGAACGCAGCAGGCGCAGTTCTTCGCGCTGGCGGATGAACTGGCGCAGCTTGCGGACGCCCCAGGGGAGCGAGCGCTCGTCGGCGGGTTGGGGCTCGGGCAGCGCATGCGCGGCGGCCGACTTCAGCGTTTGCGCCAGCAGCCCAAACGAGTCGAGGGGGCTCGGCTGTTCGAGCTTGAGCTCGTTGGGAAAGCGTCCGCCAAATTCCGCCAAGTAGGACTTGAGCGCAGCGGCTTCGCGAGGCTCGGCCCGCAGGGCCCCATAAAATGCGGCTTCGTCGCCCCGTTCCAGGGCGTCGGAGGCCCCGGCAACCGCGACGCAGGCCTTGGCCACTCGGTGCAGGGTGCGGAGCTGGGCCACGCTGGGCGTCTCCATGCGCAGGTAGGTTTCGAGCAGGTCGGGACCGAATTTTTTTTCAGCCCATCCGAGCAGCGTCATCAAGGCGGTGTCGTTTTCGACGGTGAGGTACCAGCGGCGCAGCCAGTCCGCTTCGAGTTCGCGCCAGATTTGCTGCACGTCCTGGGCGCGGAGCTGGTTCCAGTCGAGGGCGTCGAGGCGTTCAAATCCGCGGCGCACGTCGCGCGCAAATCGGATGCGCTTCGCCTTAAAGGTGAGCAGCTTGGCGAGCACGATAGGGTAGTAGGTGGCGCGGAGCCACACGCTGGGGCGAATGGATTCCGGCAAAAACGGATGGGCCTTGGTCTGCGCCGAGATCATGCGCTCGAGGTTGACCTTGTTGCGTCCGTAGCCGGGCAAAAAGGCCATCATCGCGTACCAGTGGTTCATCACGTAGTACATACGGCCGTGGACGGAGGTGACGAGGTGGTTAAAGATCGCCGCGTGGCGTTCGAGTTCGGGGCGCGGAACTCCACTCGCCGCCAGCAAGTCTTGGTAGACCGTGCGGTAGAGGTTGGCGGCGACGGAGACGGTCATGGGCTGGACCACCCCGGCGTAGGATTCGGCCAAGTTGGAGTTGTCCAAAAGCCAGGGTTCGTGGTGCCAGTCCGCGGTCACCGGGCGCGCTTGGAGCAGGGTGAGCTGCCGTCCGTCCCAGGTCCATTCGGCGTCCATGGGGCGTCCGAAGTGCCGTTCAAGGCCCAGGTAAGCTCGGCGAAGCGCTCGGTGGAGGGCCGGGCTCCATGGGCTTGGGCCGGCGGGTTCGGTGCGGAATGCGCCCGTCGCCTCGTCCATGCGCAGGCATTCGAGTCCGCCGCGGGGGTCGGGTCGGGCGTACCAGGGTCGGCCCGAAGGGTAAAATCCGCGTTCTTCGACGGGGTGTCCGTTGACCACGTGGGCGCACAAACCGGGGGCCAGGGCCACGGCGTACCGGTCGGGGTGGGTAAACAAGACTCCAGAAGCCACGGCGTCGGCGATCATGGGCTGAATTACGACTCCGTGCGGGCCGCCCTCGCGAGGGAGGCTTTGGGCTACCCGAAGGACGGCGTCAGCCAAGCCCTCGTAGGCCACCCCCAGCTCCGTGCGAAAGGCTCCCGCCGCCGCCGACGTTTCGGTGTCTTCGGTGGCCGAGGAGCTGCGCACGGCATACCAGGTGGGGGCGCCCAGGGCCTCGCGAAGGGCGTCGAGGGGCAAGGGCTGGCCCTCCCGAACGGCCTCGGCGTCGACCGAGCGCATGGGCAGCGTGCGAAATCCGCCCTGCGCCAGCCGCTGCAAACCCAGCGCTTTGTTGCCAAAGGTTCCGAGCACCGATTAGGGGATAAGGTTGGTCAGCAGGTAGGCGAGCACGGCGGTGCCTTGTAGCACTTGACTTCGTCCTTTATTGGGCTTGAGGACGTAGGCGATTCCGCCGAAGGCCACGGCGATCAGGGCCATCGCGGCGGGCACGAGGCTTGGGGAGTTGGCGGCCCGGTACATGGTCCCCACGGCGAGGGCCGTGACCATGACCGTGAGGAGGGCGCTTCCCGCCGTTCCGAGGCGCGACGAGTAGCTGTCGCGGTAGCTCGTTTCCTGCTCGGGGGCGAGGCATTTGCGCGCGATTTCGATTTGGGCGCTGAGGGCCCAGATGCTCATTCCGTGCCACCACAGGGCGGGGCTCCAGTCGAGGCTTTGCGTCAGGGCCGCATAGGCGACCCACTGCAGAAAGAGCATTTGCGCGAGCATCACGACGTTGTACAGGTAAAACCGGGGCTTGAGCCATTTGAGCGGACCTATTTCGTAGCGCGCGACCAGGCTGTAGGCGAGCAGTCCCGCCGACAAAAGCCCCGACAAGGGGTCGAGGAGGGCGTGAAGGGTGATGAAGATTCCGCCGTTGGCGAAGCCCAATCGGGTCAACTCGCGCTCCGTAACCAAACCGCGCTGGAGCGGTCGGTCCGGGTGGTGCAGGTCGTCGACGTCGCGGTCGCGCAGCTCGTCGATGATGCGGGTGTGCAGCAAAAAGCTGAGTCCGGCCACGCCCAAGGCGGCGTACTTCCACAGGGGTGCGTCAAAACCTTGGTCGCCCAGCACGGCCCAGGTGGAGTACAGCACGGCCAAGGTCGTGGGAACGAGGGCGGCCAGCGGAAAGCGTTCGGCCTGGTAGCGCCAAAGCCTTAGGGTGAGCGGTTTAGGATTTGGTGAAGGCATAGGCACGGTGGTAAAAAGGTACGCGGTCGGCCGGCAAGTCGGCAACCGGGGTCCAGGTTTGAAGCCACCACTCGGGGAATGCGGTGCGGAACCGGTGGTCCCAAAAGATGAGGCTGGATCCGGCCGTGCACGCGCGGTCCACGGATTCAAAGAAGTGCTCGACTTCCTGGGGGCTTCGGCCTTCGAGGATGTCGGAGGCGTGAATTCCGCGCCGCGCCGGCGCCGCCTGGCTCAAGGCCTGCTCTAGGCTCTGGGGGTGCAGCTTCAGCTTTTGAAGGGCAGGGCCGCTCAGTCCTTCGTCGAGGTAGGGAAGGCTCGCCACCCGGTAGCCACCGAACAGCGGGTATTCGGCGAAGGGGTTGTCGGCGAGGGCGTGGGTTCCCAGGGCCGCGCGGAACTGCGCGAGGTAGTTGATCGGCTGCTTGGGGCGGAGGGGTTCGCCGGTCAACCCGGGGTGCCGGGCGGATCGGTCGACGCGCCGCGGTTCAAAGTAGCGGTGGGCGGCCCAGCGCCATCGAGCGGTTTGCCAAGGGCCGTCCCAAAGGGCGAGTTGGGCCTCAGGGGTGCCTGCGGACCGGAGCGCTTCCCGCGTGGGCTTTGGCACGAGCAGCGGAAGGACGCGTCGGGCAAACAGGCTCAAAAAGCGTTCAAGGCGCCCGTCGTGCAGCAGGCCTTGGGTGCGGTTGCGGTAGCCAAACAGGGCGTTCCGTTGGGATTCGCCGCGCTGAAGGGCGTCTAGTTTGGCCTGCACGTGGGCCAGTTGCGCCGGCTCTACGTCGTACACGTCGAGGGTAGGGTAGCCGCGAAGGATTAAGTCCAAGGCGTGGTCTCCGCCCGACGCGATGAGGTGGTAGTGGTCCGCAGGCGCCAAAGTCCAAAGGTGGTGGAGAAGACGAGGGTCCTCCCAGGACTGGGCGTAATGCGGGCGATCAGGCATAGTCAAATATCAACATTTGGCCGCTGGATTCGGTGGTGGTTTTCGCGGAATCTTGCGGCTGACGTAGGATTTTCTGCGGAATCGCGCCGTAATTTCGCGCTCCACCCGTCCAAGTGGTGAAATAGGTAGACACGAGGGACTTAAAATCCCTTGGCCAGTGATGGCCGTGCGGGTTCGATTCCCGCCTTGGGCACGTACTTTTG
>JBEGTJ010000033.1:0-18329 GCA_041179465.1 Bacteroidota bacterium
GCGGACTCCCGCGGACTTGCGCATTTTAAATGGATGCCGTACCTTTGCCGTCCATATCGCGGGGTGGAGCAGTTGGTAGCTCGTCGGGCTCATAACCCGAAGGCCGTCGGTTCGAGTCCGGCCCCCGCTACTAGGAAACCAAACCCAGGCCCCACGGCCTGGGTTTTTTCATTGGTAGCCGAGCCAAGCTCGCGTGAGCGAGGGATACCAATGAAAAAACGTCGCGACGGAGTCGCGGGTTTGGTTTTCTAGTCAGCACACCCCAAAAGCGGTCCGCCGCGCGAATGCGCGGCAATCCGGCCCCCGCGCCCCTTGCTTCACGGCCAAGACTTTAAAATCGTAAGATCTATTGGTGTATATTTACATCAAATACGCACCACATGAGCCGTCAAAGTATCTCAATCACAGAACCCAATGAACTTTGGATGAACGGCCTACTTGAGTCCAAAGAATACTCCAGCAAAAGCGAAATCGTAAACGACCTTATTCGTAGAGCCCGGGAGACAGAGCAAGAAATCAAGCTAATTCGGGCAAGACTAATTGAAGGGGAAAACTCTGGGTTCACCGCAATGAGTGCGGACGAGCTCCGAGCCAAAATTTATGCACCACGCAAATTCTAACTACCTCCTAAGCAACATTGCGGTAGAAGACCTCACTAGAATTCATCAATACGGAGTAAAAACGTTTGGAACGGCTGCGGCCGAAATCTACTTAGACCAGTTTTTTAACACCTTTGAAAAAATTGCTTCAAGGCCATGGGCTTTTGAAGAGGTGCCACATATTCGACCTGGATACCGTCGTTGCGTCTGCGGAGTTGACCGTATTTACTTTAGGGAACATCTTACTAAAGTTGAGATTATTGCAATTATTGGGCGACAAGATTTCTCTTCAAGATTTTAACCCAACGACTTACTCCCCTCCACAATTCCGACAATGCGCTAATTCGCAATGAATGCGATGTGAGGGTTGCTTACCTCACCAACCCCAACGAACTTCGCCCCATGGCCACCACCGACGAACGAATTGCCGCGATGACCCTGAGCTCGGTCTACCCGCACTACCGAGCAAAGCTCGAGCGCAAGGGGGTGGACCCCGCACTCACGGACGTTGCCATCCTTTGGCTTACCCAGTCCGCGCCCGAAAACCTGAAGATGTGGCTCGACGCTCAATGGACGTTCGCCCAAATTTTTGACTCGGTCCAGCTGCACCCCAACTCCACCCTCATTAAGGGCGTGATTTGCGGATGGCGGGTAGAAGATATCGAGAATCCACTTTCGCAAAAGGTGCGCTACCTCGACAAACTCGTCGACGAGCTCGCGAAAGGCCGAGCGCTTGAAAAAGTGCTGCGCACCGCTTAGGCCCTCAAGGCCACCGATTCTTGTTCGACGATTTCGACGGGCATCGACACGTGCTCGGTTCCGCCCTCTTGAGCGCGAACGCGCGAAACCATCAGCCCGGCGAGCCAACCCATGTCGTAGCCCGAGGTTTTGACGTAGCTGATGCTCGGAACCGAAACCATCGGAAACTTGCCGTCGCTTACGCCGAGTACGGATACGTCTTCAGGGATGCGAAGCCCCATGCGCTGCAGGTAGCGCATGCTGTGCGCGAGCAGTTCGTCGGACATCGCGAACAGGGCCGACGGCCGCGCCTCGGTCCGTGAAAACTGCTTGGCGAGCAGCAACTCGAGTTCGCCCACTTGCTCGACGTGAATCACATTTGGGGTCGCTTGGCTTCCGGCGAACTGCGCGACGCCCGAGCGAAATCCCGCCTCCCGTTCTTGGGTGAGGCGCCAGGCGCAGCTTCCGAGCACCGCCACAATTTCGCGATGGCCCTTGGCAACCAAGTAGCGCACCGCCTGATAGCCCGCCTGATAGCCGTCAAATCGCACGCTGTGGAGCTCGGCGTCTTCGGCTGTCTTGTCAATTAAGATGCACGGAACCTCATTTTGAATCAACGGATTCAGATGATCAAGGCCCGTTGTGGCTGAGGCGAGCGACAGGAGAACCCCCTCAACTTGGAGGTCGACGCACTGCTGCACGGCTTCGGCCTCGAGTTCGGCGCGGTCCTGAGTGAGGAAGATTTGAAGCATTCGTCCGGACTGGCGCAAGGAGGCGCTCAAGCCGGCGATGAGCGAGGGAGAAAAGTAGTCGTTGACCTCGGGCAAAATCAAGGCGACAATGCCGGAGTGCTGTTGACGAAAGCCCCGCGCCAGCAAATTGGCACGGTAGCCCAGTTGGCTGGCCGCCTCGGCAACCCGCTTCTTGGTCAGAGGGCTGATGTCGGGGTGGTCCGACAGCGCACGGGAGACGGTCGAAATGGACAAGCTCAGTACCCGAGCAATGTCTTTAATGGTGGTCCTGCGGTTCACGGTGGCGTAGCTTGACCCCTAAGTTATCAACAACAAACATTCCCGCAAACGTTTGCACCCAATGAAGCATTTAAGTCGCTCAAAATCATTTAATACAATTGTGTTGCCAAAACACTTTATTCACCTAACACGAATTGGCATGAAGAAAACAACCACTAAATTATTCGGCACATTGTGCGCCCTCGGAGTTCCGGCTTTGAGCGCGTTTGCGGCGAATTCCGCAGCAATGCAGTCCGATACTACTCTGAGTGCAGGCCTCAACGAGGTCGTCATTACGGGGGTAACCAGTGAATCGAGCAAGCTCAAATCAAGTGTAAGTATTACCACTTTGAAGCCGAGCAGCATCGAGCAAGCAACTCCGCGCACGACGGCGGAAATCTTCCGCAGCATCCCCGGCATTCGTTCGGAATCGTCGGGCGGCGAGGGCAACACCAACATCGCTGTTCGCGGGGTACCCATCTCGGCGGGCGGTTCCAAATACCTGCAGCTTCAAGAGGACGGCCTGCCCGTATTCTTGTTTGGCGACATGGCCTTTGCGACTTCAGACATCTTCCTGCGTTTCGATCAATCGGTTGACCGCATTGAAGCCATTCGCGGGGGTTCAGCGTCTACTATGGCGTCGAACTCTCCTGCCGGTATCATCAACTTCGTCAGCAAGACGGGCAGCAAAGAAGGCGGAAGCATCAGCAGCACCTTCGGTTTGGACTACGACCAGTTCCGCACCGACTTTGACTTCGGCACCCCGTTGACCAAAGACGTGAGCTTCCATGTGGGCGGCTTCTTCCGCAACGGAGAAGGTCCGCGCAAAACCGGATTCAACGCCAACAACGGCGGCCAAATCAAAGCCAACATGACCAAGCGCTTTGAAAACGGCTACGCCCGCGTCTACTTCAAGCACCTGAACGACCGCACCGCAGCCTACATGCCTCAACCCATGCAGGTTACGGGCACCAACGCCAATCCGGTTTGGGAGGGCATTGGCGACTTCAGTGCCAACCAAGACGCCTTGCACAGCGTGTTCTTGAGCAGCAACTACGGAATCGGAGGCAACGGCGAGCGCCGCATTGTCGACGTGGCTGACGGTATGCATCCGAAGTCAACCGCAGTGGGAACCGAGTTCGTTTACAACTTGGAGAACGGATGGCGCGCCGAAAGCCGCACCCGTTGGGCGCGCAACTCGGGCCGCTTCGTGGCTCCGTTTACCGCTGCCGTGGGAACCACTGACGCCATGCTGACAACGGTTGGCGGCGCCATTGGCCGCGACCTGACCGGTGCCACCCTGACCCGCGCCAGCGACGGCAGCGCCTTCACCGGCGGCCTCGCTCAAGTGGTTCACATGTTTGACACCGAACTCGAGAACTTCAACACCATGGTGAGCGACAACAACCTGTCGAAAACCTTTGGCAACCTGAAAGTGAAACTCGGCTACTACCGCGCCCTTCAGGACGTGAACATGTCGTGGCTGTGGAATTCCTACCTGACCGAAATCAAGGGCGGCGGGCAAGCTTCTCCCCTGGACATCACGACGGCCGACGGAACCAAAATCTCCGAGAGCGGCCAGTACGCCTACGGAGTACCCGTGTGGGGCAACTGCTGCCAGGTCAAGTACAACTCGGCCTACAGCGTTTCTGCTCCCTACGCCGCGTTTGTGTACGAAGCCAGCGATAAAATCACCGTCGACGCCAGCGTCCGCCAAGACAACGGCCGCGTGCACGGAGTCGGATTCGGAACCAAGGTGGGCGAACTCGACGTCAACAACGACGGCGTGATTTCTGCCCTCGAAGAGGCCGTGGCCGTGGTCGACAACGCCCAGAAGAACCCGGTGAACTACAACTACGGATTCCTGTCGTACTCCGTCGGTGCCAACTACTTGCTCGGCAGCAACCAGTCCGCCTACGTGCGCTACAGCCGTGGCGGTGCCGCCAAAGCGGACCGCGCCGTATGGCCCGCCGCTTCGCACCTGTCGCTCGGCAACCCGAAGGACATGATCAACCAAGCCGAACTCGGCTGGAAGCGCAGCTTCTCCAACGCCATCATCTACGTGACCGGTTTCTACGCCGCCACGACCGAAGAGGGCGGTTTTGA
This sequence comes from Bacteroidota bacterium, assembly GCA_041179465.1. Classification (GTDB taxonomy): domain Bacteria; phylum Bacteroidota; class Bacteroidia; order Flavobacteriales; family Schleiferiaceae; genus TMED14. The sequence goes on from JBEGTJ010000033.1 coordinate 4,454, forward strand.
GGCCACCACGCAGCGCGTCATCGAAAACGACTACACGGCCTACGGTTTGGAAGTGGAAGGAGCCTACCGCAAGGGCAATTTTGACCTGCGCGGAGCCGCCACCTACACCAAAGCCGACATCACGACCCTCAACGCCGACGGAACGCAAGGTGCCAATTTTGGCAACACGCCGCGCCGCCAGCCGGGCCTGATGTACAGCTTGATGCCTTCGTACACCCTGGGTAAGCACATGGTCGGCCTGAGCGCCATCGGCCAGACCAAGGCTTATGCTCAAGACAACAACGCGCGGGTCATGCCGGGCTACATGGTCCTCAACGGATTTGTGTCGTTCAACCTCGGCAAGGGCCTCGACTTTGGAATCAACGGAAACAACTTGCTGAATGCCATCGGCATCACCGAGTCTGAAGAGGGTTCTATGGTAGACGGCCAGGTGAACTACCTGCGTGCGCGCTCGATCACGGGCCGCTCGATCTCCGCGTCGCTGCGCTACCGTTTCTAAGGTCTGGGGCCCGCCCCGCGGGCCCCAGATTTACCTTTACCGGGGGAATGAAGCGCTGCTTCATTCCCCCGTTCTTCTACCCCCTGCCCTGCACCCATGAACCTTCGCAAATCATTCGGCCAAATCTGGACCATGAACTTCGGATTCTTCGGCATCCAGTTCAGCTTTGGCCTCCAGCAGTCCAACATGAGCCCCATCTACCAGTACCTCGGGGCCGACGAAGCCTCGCTCCCGCTGCTGTGGCTCGCAGGACCGGTAACGGGCCTTCTCGTGCAGCCAATAATTGGGGCATTGAGCGACGAAACCTGGAGTCCGCGCTGGGGGCGCCGCAAACCCTTCATCTTGCTCGGGGCGATCATCGCCAGCTTGGGCCTGGTCTTCATGCCCTTTTCGCAGAGCCTTTGGATGGCCGCCAGCCTGCTTTGGATCCTCGACGCCGCCAACAACATGGCCATGGAGCCCTACCGCGCCTTCGTCTCCGACGCGCTTCCGGCCGACCAGCAGCCCACGGGCTACCTGATGCAGAGCTTTTTCACCGGCCTGGGCATCACCCTGGCCAACTTCACTCCGGCCATCCTCATTACCCTGGGCTTGGTTGGCCTCAACGACCAGTTCGCCAACGGCATTCCCGAAACCACCTACTGGGCCTTTGGCATCGGCGCCTTTGCCTCCGTCGCCACCGTCCTCTACAGCATGGGCAGCACCCGGGAATACGCCCCCACTGCCGAGCAGCTGCAGCAAATCGCCGCGCGCAAATCCAGCGGCAGCGTGGTGGCCCGCTCCCTGCGCGAAATCACGGAATCGCTTCGCGAAATGCCCCTGGGTATGAAGCGTTTGATTCCGGTCAAGTTTTTTACCTGGTACGCCATGTTTTGCTACTGGCAGTACGTCACCTCGGCCCTGGCCAAGTCGCAGTTCCAGACGAGCGACGTGCACAGCGAGGGCTTTAGGGCCGCGCAGGTACTCACGGGCCAGCTCAACGGAACCTACAACGTCGTCACCTTCGCCTTGGCTTTTGCCCTGGTGCCCTTGGCCCGCCGCTGGGGCGCCGCGTGGGTGCATGCCTTGGCGCTGACCCTGGGCGGAGTCGGCATCCTCCTCATTCCCTACCTGAGCGCGAGCGATTCCGCGCTTTGGGGACTGCCCAGCATCTACCTCTACACGCTGGGCCTCGGAATCGCCTGGGCCTCAATCATGGCCATGCCCTACCAGATGCTCGCGGCGTCGGTGCCCAAGGAGCGGACCGGCGTGTTCATGGGAATTTTCAACATGTTCATCGTGATTCCGATGATGATTCAAATCGGAAGCATGCAGTGGTTCGTCTTCGATTGGCTCGGTGGCGACAGCCGCCAGGTGCTTAATTTGGCCGGAGTTTTTCTGCTGCTCAGTGCCCTCTTCAGCCTCCGTTTGATTCCCCGATTCATGCCCCATGAGCGCTAAGCTTACTCCCTTTGCCTCAGAAGCCCAACGCATCCTGCACCAGGCGCAATCGGAACTCGGCACCAAGGCTTCGGTGGCCCACTTGGCCAACTACCAAGCGGTCTTTTGCCGCGACGCGGTGGTGGTCGGGCTGCTGGGCCTGGATGAAGGCGATCCGGTTCTGGTGGAGGGCCTGACGCGCAGCCTGACGACGTTGCGGAACCACCAAGGTCCGCAGGGCCAAATTCCGTCGAACGTGCGCCTCGAAGGAGGCCAAACGTCGGTGAGCTTTGGCAAGCTGTCGCCCAAGCTCGACTCGGTGTCGTGGTACCTGCTGGGCTGCGCCCGCCTTGTGTCCGCGGGGCACAGCAATCCGGCGCTGTGGCTCCCCAGCGTGCGCGCGGCCGCCGACTTGCTCGAGGCCCTTGAATACAACCAGCGCCACCTTTTGTACGTACCGCGGGGCGGCAACTGGGCCGACGAATACCTCACTGAAGGCTACACGCTCTTTGACCAGGCCCTGAGGTGCTGGGCGCTGCGCGAAGCTGCCGAGGCCTTTCAGCAGCCGCGCTGGGCCGCCAAGTCCGACCACATTGCGCACTTGATCCTCAGCCATTATCCGCTCGAAAGCGGGCTGTTTGCCTCGTCGCTGCTGCCCGGCACCGTCGACCGGCGGATGGACTTGGCCGCCCACTGCATGCTGGGCATGGCCCTGGAGCCCGGAACCCCTTCGGTGCAGCTCGCCCTGAAGACGCTGCACGACACGACGTTGGGCGCAGGCACGCTGCCGCCGGCGTTCTGGCCCCTCATCCAGCCCGACGACCCCCGCTGGGACGAGCTCGAGGGCTTTCATCTTTTTGGAATGAAAAACCGGCCGCACCACTACCACAACGGCGGCATTTGGTGGGTATGGCTCGGATTCCTGGGTCAGGCCCTTCGGCGCCACGGAATCGACACGACGGCCCTCACCGACGCGGCCGGGAGCCTGCTGCAGGGCTTTGCCGAGTTCGACTTTGAAGAATACGTGAACTCCGCCACCCTTGAGCCCGGAGGCACGCCCAAACTGTGCTTTACGGCTGCGGGAATCCGCATGCTTCACCACCTTACGCAGCCCACGCCGTGAACGAGCCCCTCGAAATCCACCCCTCGGCCCTGCGCGCCGCCTCGGCTTTGTGCGACGTGCTGGCGATCCCTCAGGGCGGGCGCTACGTGCTCGCGGTAGGCGGCGAATCCGGCAGCGGCAAGTCCACCACCGCCCTCGCGCTCAAGGCCGAGCTCGAGGACCGAGGGCGGCGCTGCGCGGTACTTCACATGGACGGCTACTTTAAGCTGCCTCCGCGCGAAAACCACGAGGCCCGACTCCGTTCCTTGGAATGGGTGGGGCTTCAGGAGGTGCGCCTCGACGTACTTCAGGAGCATCTCGACGCCTTTCGCGGCGGAGCCTCCCGCATCCTGGTGCCCGAGGTCGACTACCTCGCCAACGAAATTTCGGTGCGCGAACTCGACCTGAACGGAATCGAAGTGCTCCTGGTCGAAGGCACGTACGTGCTCTACCTGAACGGGTTTGACGCCGGGGTGTTCATGCCCGCTACCTACCAGCAGACCCGCGCAGCCCGCATGAAGCGGGTGCGCGAAGCCTACGACCCCTACGTCGAACGGGTGCTGCACCTCGAACACACCTTGGTGCGGGCCAGTGCCCCGCGGGCAAGCTGGGCGGTACATCCCGACTTTCGCGTTGAGGCTCTTACTGCGCCTCTTTCCCAATAAAAAGGGGGTCAGTCCAACTTTACCGGGCCTTAAGTGGATTCACCTACTTTGGGTTGCCTAGTTCACCCTAATTGCGCACCTTTAGGCTATGAATCGAGCCCATTTTGAACGCGGACTGATGCTGCTCGGTGCCGCCCTCCTTGTGCTGTTTGTCTTGAGCTTCAGCGTTTCGGCCCTGGATGCCTGGCAAGACGAGATTCGCCTTGCCACCGTAGGCGCCGTGGTGCTCTATGGCGCCTACAGCTTTTGGGGTCAGCCGCGCGAAGTCCCGGAGGGGGCGCCGCAACCCAACGACGCGCTGAAGCGCGAAAACGAGCAGCTGCGCCGGCGCGTGGCCGAACTGGAGCAGGCCCTGAAGGCGTCCAACGAACGCGCGCACTAATCGAGCAAGCATAAAAAAAGCCCGCCGCATGCGCGGCGGGCCTCCCGACGGTGTAGCCCTGGCAGGAATCGAACCTGCATCTTAGGCTCCGGAAACCCACATACTATCCATTGTACTACAGAGCCGTCCTAAAGCTCGGCGCGGGGCGCTTTCGCTCGGGGCGGCAAAGGTACAATACCGCTCGCGAGAATGATCCCGGCTAATGCTCAGATAAAGATCGTCCAGCACGGCGACATCGCCCATTAAAAAACCCAGGCAAAAAATGCCTGGGTTCCGCGCAGTTCCTGCGAAAATTGAACGCTGAGCCTACTGCTTGGCGAAGCTGAACTCGAGGTTGAGGGTGCCTTCGGCCGGGGTCGTAATGTCGGTCGTCGTGCGAAGGCGAATGGACGTCTCCAGGATGCTCAGCACTTCGTACCGGGTAATGGTTCCGTCGGTCGCCGTAATGATTACCGAATCGGGCGCCACGCCGTTGCCCGACTTGGCGAGCCAGGTTCCGTTGCCCGACTGCTGCCAGGGGAAGGGAATCGTCATGGCTCCGGCCACCACCTCGAGCTCGGCGTCGATGGCGTAGTTCACGCTGTTGGGCTCTTGAACCATGGTGAAGAGCGACGTCGCCGCGATGGTTTTGTCGCTGGCCACGATGGGCGTAACCCCAATGGTCGGAATGTTCACGGTACCTGAAGCCGTAATGTCGTTCACCAGCCAAGTGCCTTCAAGCTTGTCGGCGAGGGTCGGCTCCTTTGTGCACGAAGCCAAGGCGAGGGCGGACACCGCCACGAGAAGTAGTTTTTTCATAGGCCTAATGTAGCAAAAAGTTGGCTTGCAAACTGAGCATGCGGGGCTCGGCGAGCAAGGCGGGTCGCGGACTCACCACCCTGTTGTTCACGTTGGTCACTGCGGCGATCAGCGTCCACCGTTCGCTGACCTTGTACTGAAGGCGGGCGTCGGCGACGAAGTCTCCGCCCGAAGTAACGTAGCGCGAATCCGCCACCCCCGGAACGTAAATGGCGACCAGCGGCGAGGTGAAAATGCCGTCGATGTTCTCCATAAAGCTGTTGGCGCGCAGGCTTACGGCGGCAGTCAGGCGCCGGTGCACGTAGGCGAGGTCGGTTTTGCCCACGTGGCGGTAGCGGTACTTCAGCACGCGCTTGGACGGGTCCAGCGACGTCGTGGTGTAGCTCAGCGCGGAGCCTGCGGCATCGGTTGCGTAGGTTCGGTCGGGGTCGAGCGCCAGGGGCTGCGCGTAGGTGTACGAAACCAGGGCCTGAAGGGTCCCGGGACCGAGCTTGGCCTCGCCCACCAGCGTGGCCTCGAGGCCCTGAATGCGGGTGGGACCGACGTTGAGCGAGGTGAAGCCAAAGTTGGCTAAGCCCGCGTTGGGCACGTTGGCCCACTGCCCAAAACTGAATTCGAGCATGTCGCGAAACTCGGTGCGGAACAGCGCCAGGTCGGCGTAGCCCTTGAGGCCTCCACGCCCCTTAAATGCTTGGCGCAGGGCGAGTTCAGCGGTCCAGCCCTGCTCGGGCTTCAGCCCGGGCCGCGGAAAAACCTGAAGCACGCCCGCCGCCGACGCGCTGAAGAGCTCGGCAATTGAGGGGTAGCGAAACCCTTGGGCCCACGAGGCGCGCAGGTGGGTGGCCCGCCCAAAGGCTCGGTGCGCCCCGGCGCGAAGGACCGGGCGCCTGAACGCCTCGAGCTCGTCGATGGCGAAGGCCTCGTAGCGCAACCCCACATGGGCATCCCATCGGGCGCGGGTGTAGTCCACTTGAAGCAGTCCGCCCAAATTGGCGCTGCGGTGGTCCCCCGAAAAGAGCGGCGACGCCATTTGGCTGGCCGACCCTTGCAGGCCCGCCGTCAGGGACCAGTTGCCGCGGTAGGCCTGGGCGAGGTACTCCCCGAGCAGCTGCTGCGACGTGTTGGAGTAGTCGTTGCTGTCCAAGAAGCTCTTGGTGTCGATTCCCAGGGCGCGCAGGCGCAGGGTGTGCTTGATTCCGTCTCCGCGCACCGTCAGGTGGCCGGCCAAAGCGCCAATGCGGCTGTCGGTCTTTGTCGCTGAGGAGTCGAGCGGGGTGTATCCGAAGCGAAAGTCCTCCCACAGCAAGGCGGACCGGCTGCTGCGGTCGAGGTACTGGGCGTTGAGTCCCCACTCCGTGCGGGCATTGGGGCGAAACCGGTATTTGGCGTGCAGGCGGCCGCTGGTTTCGCCGACGCCGTACTGGTAGCCTTGGTCGCCAAAGGCTTGGCCGTGCACCACCCAGCCGTGGCGGCCGGTGGAATCGCTACCGCTGGCGGCGAAGCGCAGGGCTCCGCGGCCGCGCGGACCGTCGTACCACCGCAGGCCCAAGCGGGGCGGTTGGCCGTAGGATTCCGCCAACGTGCTCACCATGACGCGCGGTTTGGCCGAGGGTTCCCAGGTGCGCAGGTGAATGACGCCGTTGAGCGCCGACGAACCGTACAGCGACGACGAGGCGCCCTTGACCACTTCAACTTGGTCCAGGGCCTCCATGGGCATGGCGGACCACTGCACTCCGCCCGCGTCGGGGCTCAGGGCCGGAAGGTCGTCCACCAGCACCAGCACGCGGGAGCCGCTGCCGAGCGACCAACCGCTGCCCGCCCGAATGTTGGCCTGGCCGTCTTGCACGGTCACCCCGGGCGCCATTTGAAGCGTTTGCTCGATGCGCCCGTTGGGTTTGTCGAGCGCCAATCGGCTCGGAAGCACGTCCACCGACACGTAGGTCGCCGCCAAGTTGGTCGCGTTGCGGCTTACCGTGACGACGGTCTCGTCGAGGGTGATCAGGCTGTCGTTTGGCGCGGCGCTGGAACGCTGCTGGGCCGCGAGCTGACCAACGTTTAACGCGGCGACGGTGAATAAAATAATTCGGCGCATTGCAGGTGTTGTGGCTAAGTTTACCAAAGTATGAAAACGGTTTGGATTACCGGCGCTTCGTCGGGTTTTGGGGCGGCCGGCGTGCGCTGGTTTGCCGAGCGCGGATGGCGCGTGGGCGCCTGGGCCCGCCGGGGCGATCGCTTGACCCAACTTCGCGACGAGGTGTTGGCGGCAGTCCCCGGTGCGGAACTTTGGTTGGACGCGGTCGACGTGCGCGACGCCGCGGCCGTGCAGGCCGCATGGGACCGTCGGCCCTTTGCCGAGGTGGACGTGCTCGTCAACAACGCAGGCCTCGCCCGCGGTCGCGAGTCCATCGAAGAAGGTTCGCTTCAGGACTGGGACGAGATGATCGACACCAACCTCAAAGGCCTGCTGTACGTGACCCGCGCGGTTGCCCCAACCATGGTGGCCCGCGGCCAAGGGCACATCATCAACCTTGGGAGCTTGGCGGGGCGCGAGGCCTACCCGGGCGGAAACGTCTACGGCGCCTCCAAATTCGCGGTCGACGGGCTGACCGACGGCATGCGCCTCGACCTCACCCCCAAAGGCATCAAGGTCAGCCAGGTCGCGCCCGGATTGGCCGACACCGAGTTCTCGACCGTGCGCTTTCACGGCGACCGCGCCAAGGCCGACTCGGTGTACTCGGGCATGCAGCCGCTGCGCCCCGAAGACGTCGCCGAAGTCATTGGCTACATCGCCACGGCGCCCGCGCACGTCAACCTGGCCGACGTGTTGCTCTTGCCCTCCGCCCAAGCCTCCTCAACCCTTGTGCGCCGATCATGAACCCCATTATTCGCCTCCCGCTGCAGCTTTTGAGCATCGGATTTCTGCTCTTGGGCGTCAAGGTCTATGCCTACTTCAGCACGCATTCCATCGCCATACTGTCGGACGTGCTCGAGTCCACCGTGCACCTCTTGGCCGGAGCCCTCACGATCTTCAGCGTATGGTACGCCCGGCAGCCTCGGGATGCCTCGCACCCCTACGGCCACGGCAAAATCGAGTTCATTTCTGCGGCGTTTGAAGGCCTGCTCATGGCCATTACGGCCCTCGGAATTTTCTACCAGGCCGTGATGCACCTCGCCGAAGGCAAGATGCCCGAACACCTCAGCACGGGCCTCCTTTTGACGCTCGGAGCCGGCATGGTAAACGGCGCCATTGGACTGATCTACAAGCGGATGGGCCGCAAGCAGCTCTCGGTGGCGTTCACCGCCGAAGGCGAGCATTTGCTGTCGGATTTTTACTCTTCGGTGGGCGTAACCCTTGGACTCGGACTGGTGCTGTGGACCGGCATTCCGTGGATCGACCCCGCCATCGGTTTGGTCATGGGCGGAATCGTGGGCTACCAGAGCTTCTCGGTGCTGCGCAAGGCCTTGGCAGGCCTGATGGACGCCGCCGACGTGAACGTACTCGAAAAGGTGGTCGCCACCCTGGACCAGCAGCGCAAGCGGGAGTGGATTGACGTGCACCACTTTAGGCTGGTGCAATACGGCGGCCAGTACCACGTCGACGCGCACCTTACCCTGCCTCACTACTGGGACCTGCAGCGCGTGCACGACGAGGTCGACGCAATGGAGGATTTGATTTCGAGCACTTTTGAGCACGAGGTCGAGTTTTCGGTTCACGCGGACCCCTGCGTACCCGATTCCTGTTCGCTTTGCCAGGTCGCGGATTGCGGCGTTCGGGCCCACGTCTTTGAACGCACGATTCCTTGGACTGTCGACAACGTGCTCGTCAACGGCAAGCACAGCCTAACCCGGAACGACTAATGAGTTCCGCCCTGGACCGCCTGCTGCGCTACGTGAAGTTGGATACCCAAAGCGATCCGCGTTCGACCGCGTCGCCCACCACCGAAAAGCAAAAGGACTTGGGGCGCCTGCTCGTGGCCGAGCTGCATGCTTTGGGCCTCCGCGACGCCGAGCTCGACGACCACGGCTACGTGTACGCTACGCTCACCGCGACGACCGACCGAGCCGTGCCGGTGGTTTGCTGGTGCGCCCACATGGACACCTCCCCCGAGGCTCCCGGCGCCGGAGTTCAGCCGATCGTGCACCGCAACTACGACGGCGGGGTAATTCAGCTTCCGTACGAGGGCATCGTACTCGATCCTGCGGAGCATCCGGATTTGCGGGACCAGGTGGGTTCCGCTTTGGTAACGGCCGACGGACGCACGCTGCTCGGCGCCGACAACAAAGCGGGAATCGCCGAAATCATGGCCGCGGTGGAGTGGCTCGTCGCGCACCCCGAAGTGGCGCACGGCACGATTAAGATTCTGTTTACGCCCGACGAAGAGGTCGGCCGCGGAACCGCCCACCTCGACCTTGCCCGGCTGGGCGCCGACTTCGCCTACACGGTCGACGGCGAACGCCGCGGAACCCTTGAAGACGAGACGTTTAGCGCCGACGGAGCCGTACTCACCTTCACCGGCGCCAACACCCATCCCGGTTTTGCCAAAGGCAAAATGGTCAACGCGCTCAAGGGGGCCGGGGCCCTCCTCGCCCGCCTACCCAAGGACTGGAGCCCTGAGGGCACCGAAGGCACGGAGGGTTTCGTGCACCCCTACGAGGTGAACGGCGGCGTGGAGTCCGCGCAGGTTCACTTCATTTTGCGCAGCTTTCGCACGGCCGACCTGGCGGACTATGCCGAGCGCCTCCGTGCCCTCGCAGCCGAAGTCTGCGCCGAACGACCGGGGCTCAAGTTCGCACTCGAGGTGCACGCGCAGTACCGCAACATGAACGAGGTGCTGGAACGCCACCCCGAGGTCGCCCTCCATGCCGAAACCGCCATGCGCCGCGCCGGACTCACCCCCCAGCGGGGTCGAATCCGCGGCGGAACCGACGGCAGCCAACTCAGCTTCATGGGTTTGCCTACCGTCAACATTTTTGCCGGCGAGCACGCCTTTCACAGCCGCTACGAGTGGGTCAGCGAGGCCGACATGGAGTACGCCGTCCAGACACTGATTGAACTGGCCCAAGTCTGGGCTGAATCCAGTAACTAGAAACGAGTAACTAGCAACGTGCTACTTGCGTCGGAGCGCCCACGCGTCCAGCGAGTAGCCGCCGGCTCCGAGCAACATCGTAGCCAAGAACGGTATCGCAAAGAGCAGCGAGTGCTCCTTGTCGCCCAAGGCGTCAGCCCAGTGGGCCCCAAAGGCCGCCACCAGCATCGTAAAGGCGGCGGGGGCCGCAAACCAGCGGGTTTTGAAGCCAACGATCATGGCCAGCGGAGCGACGAATTCGCCCAAAACCGCCAAGGCGAGGCTGACTTCGGGGCCCAGGCCGGCAAAGTCATAAAATTGAATTTCGCCCCCGGCGAGCAGCTTGAGCAGCTTGGGGTATCCGTGGGTGAGCATGAGGGCGGCGGGACCGATGCGCAAAAGGGCGAGGCCGAGGTCGTTGAAGAATTCGCGGTTCATGAGGCAAAAGGTAGGGTAAACGGCCGCTCTTTGCAACGATCGCCGTAGGTTTGGCACGGCCAATTCCCCGATGCGGTGACCGTCGACGCCTACCTCCAAGCCCTACCCGAAGCCCAGCGCGAACGGGCCGAATCGCTGCGCGACCTGATTCGCCGCACCGCCCCTGAGGCCGTGGAGTACTTGGGCTACGGAATGCCCGGCTACAAAGTGAACGGCAAACCCCTGGTCTACTTTGCGGCCTTTAAAAACCACTTGGGGGTGTATGCGCTTCCAGCGGCCCATGCGTCGTTCGCCAAAGAACTGGCGGAATTCAAGCAGGGCAAAGGCTCGGTGCAGTTTCCGTGGACGCGACCGCTGCCGCTCGAGCTGATCGGGCAGATGATTCGCTTCAACTTGACCCGTCGGGCCGAGGCCTAAAGCGACCCGAATTTTAGGTACCTTAGGGCTATGCGTAGCCTACTTTCTGCCCTTTTTGCGGCCGTCACCTTGAGCGGAGCTTTCGGCCAAGGTATTGTATTTGAGACCGATTGGGCCAAAGCCCTTCAGCGGGCCCAAGCCGAAAACAAACCCCTGCTCATCGACTTTTACACCGACTGGTGCGGATGGTGCAAGGTCCAAGACACCACCACCTGGGAGGACCTCAACGTGGCCCGTTTTGCCAACAACTACCTGGTTCCGGTAAAACTGGACGCCGAGCGCGAGGGCGGTGAGGTTGCGGTGCGCTTTCGCCCCACCGGCTACCCCACGGTGGTGCTCTACGACCCCAACAGCAGCCCCCAGCGGGCCGCCTACTACGTGGGCTACAACGCCGACGCCGCAAAATACCTGGAGCAAATCAAGGCCGACGCCTACAGCAGCAGCGGCGCCATCGGGTTCCAGCCCGACCAGCCCAACCCCGAGTTTCCCGACTTCGTGCGGAGTCGCTACAGCAAGCAGCGCGTCAAAGGGCCCGCCCCCGAGGCCGTCGAGGCCTGGTTGGTCGAGCACCCCGACGCGCCGATTGAAGTTCAGTGGGCGGTGCTGTCGCTCTCGAGCCTGACTCCCGAGCGGGCCGACGCGGTAGTGGCTGACGCCCTTCGGTGGAAGGCGTTTGCCGGAGAATCCGCGTGGAACGGCTTCATCGAAAACCAAATCTTCAAGCGGGTCATGGCGGCGCCGACCCAAAAGGAACTTCCTGCGGCCCTCGCCTTTGCCGCCCAGCACGGGGGCACCGACGTCGAACCCAACCAACTGGCGGCGCAGTGGGCTTCGCGCAAGAAGGAATGGGCCTACCTCATGACCTTGCTCGACACCGAGTGGGGCGCCCAGCTCGAACTCGCGCGACTCAACGGCATGCTGTGGCCGATCGCCGAAACCGAGGGCATCGACGCCGAAGTGGCCCTGAAGGCCGCCCGCCTGATGGGCGCCAAGCTCACGGAAGGCGCAGACCCGAGCTTCCGCGACACCTATGCCTGGCTGCTGTTCCGCGCCGGAAAGGCCAAAGAGGCCAAGGCCCAGGCCAAGCAGGCCATCGCCGAATCGGGCGGCAAGCTGGAATCGAGCGAGGAGCTTTTGGCTAAGATGAAGTGATGCGCTCCGGGCGTTAGTTCCCGGCCCAAGGGCTGCCAAAGAGGCCCACGGCCAATTCGCCCCAAATTAGGGCAAGCACCAGGAGCACGGCAACCGCCCCAATGATGCGGGATCGGCGGCCTTTGATCTTGGTCCAGACCCAATCTACGGCCAGGGCAGCTCCGCCCAGCAGCAGGGCGGCTACGGCGAAATCAAAAGCGCTCCACTGAACTTCGTCGGTGAACAGCATGGCCACGGCATTGGCGGCAAGGAGGGCGGCAACGCCCAAAAAGAGGTAGGTACGGCGGTTCATGTATGAGGTGTTAACGCAAAATTGGCCGTAATAGCGCCCGCAGACGGCACAGGGCGCTGTACCTTCGGGCCGACTGCGCCACCGCGCGCGTCTTTTGCGCCACCGACCAACAGCCTATAGATGAAGCTCGCCTCCTTCGCCGGTTCCGTTTCCCGTGCCTTTGCCCAGATTCCGGGCGGATTTTATGCCGCCAAGCTGCTCAAGAGCCTTTTTCACTCGGCGCTGAAGGGCCAAACGGGCTTCACGACCTACCGGTCTGCCGGCATGACCTTTCGGGTCGAGCTTTCGACCAACCTGGGCGCCAAGATGTTTTGGCGCGGAGCCCATTCCTGGCCGCCCATTTTTGTGCTGCAGCGCTACATCAAACCAGGCTTTACGTGCGTCGACCTGGGCGCCAACCAAGGCGAGTACAGCCTGTGGATGAGCAAGCTGGCCGGACCCGGCGGCGAGGTTCACTCGTTTGAACCCTCCCGCAAAATGCTGGAGCAGCTGCGCGCTACCTTGGCCCTCAACGCGGCCCAGACCCAGACCGTCACCGTGCATCCGTTTGGACTGAGCGACGCCAACGCCACCGTCGAACTCTTTCTGCCCCAGGCGGGCAGCGTCGCCCACAACGAAGGGGCGGCGACCGTGTTCCGCACCAGTGCGGCCGACGAATCGCTGGGGTCCATTGAGCTTCGGAACGCCGGAGAAGCCCTTCAGGCCGCCACCGCGCGCAAACTGGACTTCGTCAAAATCGACATCGAAGGCTCGGAACTTCGGGCGCTTCGCGGGATGCGGGAGCGCTTGGAACGCGACCGCCCGCTGATTTTAATCGAAATCAACCGGACCGCCCTCGAGCTCGCCGAAACCAGCCCGCGCGAACTCGCCGAATTCCTGGTGGGCCTCGGTTACCGGCTGCACCTCATCGGCACGCGCGGACGCCTGACGCCCTACTCCGCCGAGCGGGCCAACGCGTTCGACGACGTGAACGTGCTGGCCATCTAGCACTTTGAGCTTGAGGCGCAAACATTTAGGCTGCGTTGGGGGTTAACCCAAGGTACCCTAATGAAGCCTAAAATCGTGTGGACCCTCGCAGCCCTTGGCGCCGCAACCCTTATCGGGGTGGCCGCCTACAGCCTCTCGTCGCCCGGAATCGAAACCCCCGAATACCGCGTGCTGCGCAACCTGGGCGAGGTCGAGATTCGCTACTACCCGTCGATGGTGGTGGCGCGAACGGCAGTGGGATCGGCGTCGTTTGACCAGTCAGGCTCCAACGGGTTCCGCGAAATCGCCGGCTACATCTTTGGCGCCAACGCCCGGAGCCAAAAAATCGCCATGACCGCGCCGGTGGTCATGAACTTGAGCGATTCCGCCACCATGTACTTTGTGATGCCTAAGGAATATGCGGCAACCGACCTCCCGCAACCGAACTCGGGCCGCGTGGTCGTGGCTGAAGAAGCCCCCAAGGTGCTCGCCGTGCTGCGCTACGGAGGCTTCACCAACGACCGCGAAATCAGCGCCAAATGCAGCGAGTTGGGCGAAACCCTAGCGCTCCAAGGCCTGCAGCCCGAGGGCGCCTTTATGTACATGGGCTACAACGCCCCCTGGGACGTCGTCAACCGCCGCAACGAGGTGGCCGTGGCCATTCAGTGGCCGACGGAGGT
>JBEGTJ010000034.1:0-18041 GCA_041179465.1 Bacteroidota bacterium
CGCATTGGTTGGAGCGCCGTCCCGCAAGGGGCGGCGCTCTCTTTTTGGGGCCTGCCCCAAAAAGAAAATCCCCGGCGCAGCGCGCCGGGGATTCCAACCGTTCATTCGGATAAATCCGAATTTCAAAAATTTACTTCTTCGTCAGCACGAGGAACCCGTGGGCCGGAAGGCTCAAAGTTCCGCCCTTGGCCAGCGAGAACGACTCGCCGTTAAAGTGGTTCACGTAGTCGCCCGCGGGAGCGCCTGAAAACGTCACCTCGGCGGCCTTGGCGTCAAAATTGGTGAACACGACCACCGTGTTGTCGCCCTTGCTGCGGCTGAAGGCGTACACCCGTTTGTTGCCGGTGGCGATGCGCTTTTGCGCTCCGCCAAAATCGCCGCTGTTGAGGGCGGGATTCTCGTGCTTGAGCGCGCTGACCTTGGCATAAAAGTCGGCCTGAGAAGGGCGGCTCCAGTCGATCGTGTCGCGCTCAAAAAAGCGGAGCGACTTGTTGAGGCCCACCTCTTGGCCGCTGTAGATTAGGGGCATTCCTTGCTCCATCGCAGCGCAAATCACGTAGGCCGCTTGGGCGTTCGCGCCGATGCGCTTCTCGACCGTTCCGTTCCACGAATTCTCGTCGTGGTTGTCGATGAAGTACATGCGGTAGCCGTCCTGCGGGAAGTCCTTCTCTTGGCGCTCGAGGTAGGCGTCGATCGTGGCGACGTCTTCGCCTTGGCAGGCCTTGTTGAGCAGGTGGTGGAACTCCCAGCCGTAGGTCATGTCGCACTGCGACTCGTGGGCCCAGTAGAACTCGGTTTCGCCCAGCAAAAAGATCTCGGGATTTTCGGCGCGCAGCATCGCGTTCGTCTCCTGCCAGAACTCGAGGGGCTGTCCGCCCATCATGTCGTAGCGAAAGCCGTCGATCTTCATGTTCTTGATCCACCACATCAGTTCGCCCTGCATGGCCTTCCACAGCTCCTTGTTCGCGTAGTCGAGCTCGGCCACGTCGGTCCAGTCGGTCGGCTGGTTGTGGTCGTTGCGGCCGTTGCTGATTTCGCCCGTGGCGGAATCGCGGTAGTAAAACTCAGGGTGCTCGGCCATCCAGTGGTGGTCCCAAGCCGTGTGGTTCGGAACCCAGTCCAAAATCACCTTCATTCCGAGCTTGTGGGCTTCGTCGACCACGCGAGCGAAGTCGGCGCTGTCGCCAAATTCCGGATTGATCGCCGTGTAGTCGGAGATGCTGTAGTAGGATCCGAGCAGGCCCTTGCGCTTTTCAACACCGATGGGGCTCATCGGCATGAACCACAAAATATCTACGCCGAGGTTTTTGATGCGCGGAAGCTCTTTTTCGAACGCGTCCAGCGTGCCTTCGGGCGTGAACTGCCGCACGTTGACTTCATAAATCACGGCGTTTTTGGACCAGTCGGGGTGAAAGGCGTGCGCGGTTTCTTCGGCAGCCTTGGGGGCGCAGGCGGCGACCAGCGTGCCGGCGACGGCCCAAGCGAGGAGCTTTTTCATGAGGAGTTAGTGGTTGGATTTGAGGTAGACAAAAGATTGAGCGGGCACTTCGGCCTTGAGCGTGCTGAGGCGGGCTTGGCCGGCGACCACCCGGGCGTCGGGGCCCAGGTCGTTAATGCGTACCGTGACCGAGCCCGAACCGCGGTTCAGGACCACGCGCACCGTTTCCCCGGGGAAGGTGCGGGTGATGACCAGCACGTCGTCGCCGAGGGAACGCACGTCGGTTTGCCCGTAGCACAGGGCGAGGCTGGCGCGCCGCTCCCCAAACACCTTGGCCGTCTGTTCGCGAAGGCGCTTTTGGGCCGGGCTGTAGGGCGAGGGCTTTCCGGGGACTTCAAAGGCCATGTCGCGTCGGTTGTCGGGGTCGTTGGCGCCCTCCAGGCCGACCTCGTCGCCGTAGTAGCACACGGGGATTCCCGGAATCGCGCAGTTGAACGCGTGGAGCATGGCGAGGCGGTTGAGGCCCGTTTCGCTGGCTTTGGGCGTCGCGCGGGTATAGCCGGCCAGCTTGGTATCTTCTTGCGGCGACACGTGGCCCGAGGCGAGCGAGACGAAGCGCGGACGGTCTTGGTTGCCGCTGATGTTGCCCATCAGGTGGTTGGGGCCGTAGGTCGCCAGGCTGGCCTTCAACGTGGCCTCGAGCGCGGGAGCGCTTCCGCCCAAGTGCCCAAAGAAGGCGACGGCCGCGTCGTAGAGGTTAAAGTCAAACTGGGCGTCGAGGAGGCCGCTGCCGACGTAGCTGTTGATGAGCTCAGGAGAACCATAGGTTTCGCCGATTTGGTAGAGGCGACGGCCCTCGCGGTAGGCAACCTGCTCCTTGAGCTTGCGCGTCAGGGTGCGCCAGTAGAGCAGGTCGACGTGCTTCGAGGCGTCGTGGCGGAACCCGTCAAAGCCGTAGTCCTGAACCCAAGGGAGGGCCGAGTCGGTCATGGCGGCGACCACGTCGGGCCGCTGCGAGTTCAGGGTCGGAAGGTGCTTGTCGAACCACGTGGTCAGCCGGTGCTCGTCCCAGCGCTCCGTGTTGAGCGACGAGTCGGGCAAGTAGAGCGACGTGATCCAGTCGGGGTGCGCCTTGAGCACCGGATGCTCGAGGTGCACGTGGTGGCCGACGAAGTCGATGAGGGTGTTGAGTCCGCGCTCGTGGGCCGCCTGGTTGAAGCGGCGAATCTCGTCTTCGGTACCCATGCGCGGGTCGGAGTGCGAGGTGCTGCTCGGCCAGTAGCCGTGGTAGCCCGAAAAGCGGGTGAAGACTCCGCCCTTGTTCCACAGGCCCCAAGCGCCCTGCGGGTTGCGGTGCAGCGGCGAAAGCCAGATCGTATTGAAGCCCAGATCCTGGAAGTAGTCTTGCTCCATGCGCTGCTGGACGCCCTCGACGTCGCCGCCGTGGTAGTCGTTGGCCGGCAGCACGTCGCTGCGGTTCAAGGGCTTGTCGTTGAGGGGGTTTCCGTTGCTGAATCGGTCGACCAGGGCGAAGTACATCGTGGCGGACTCCCAGTCGTCGCGGCGCAGTTGGGCCGTAGAGGTCACCACGTGGCCTTCGTGCAGCGGGAGCATGGCCTCGCCGCCGAAGCGGTCCGCGTTGTGGGTGTAGAGGTGGATTTGGCTGCGTTCGGCGCTGCTCGCTTCAGCGGGAATCGCCACGCGCAGCGTGCCGTCTTCGGCGGTGCGCACGCCCACTTGGTAGGTGTTCCAAAAGGCAAGAAGTTCCTGTCCCTTCGGCAGGGCGGCCACGGCCACTTCGCCGTCGCGCTCGCCCAGAATTTGGATGGGGGCGCAGTCCTTGCCGGGTTCGGCGACGACCAGCACGTCGTTGGCTCCGCCCAATCCGTTGGGGACCTTGGTGGGATTCGCGGGGTCGTTGACTTCGATTCCGCCCACCGTGAACTTGTACTCGTATCGGCCGGGCTTGAGGCGGAGCTTCAGTCGCGCCACATCGCCGGTGTCGCGCGCCATGGGGTGGCTGCTTCGGTTCCACGCGTTAAACGACCCGATGAGGTAGGCGGTGGCGGCGCTGTCGCCCGGGTTGAGCGGCAGACTGAATGCGACTTCTTGCACCGGAGCCTGGCGGAGCACGAGGTGGTAGGTGCCGCCTGCGGCCTCGATACGGGCCACGCCCAAGGGCTGCTTCATGCGGCCTTCAACGCGCCAAATGGCGGAATCTTGCTGCCACTTCACGGTCAGGCCCTCGGGGAAGGTCCACTCGTCCAGTTCGCTGAGCAGGTAGTCGGTCGCGTAGATTTTGGTTACGCCCTCAGCGGCGAGGTCGACGGGACGCCATCCGAGCCCGGCGTACTCGTCGCCGAGGTCTACCGATCCGGAGCCGCCGCAGGCGGTGAGCACGGCGGCGGCGAGGCTAAACAGAAAGAAGCGGTTCATGCGTGGGTAAAGGTTTGTTCGGTTCCCGCGGCGAGTTTTTGGAGGGCTCCGCCTACATAGAATTCGGCCGTGGATCCCTCTAAGTTACGCACCGTCAGCTGGTTCCGCTGGACGCGAACCGACAGCAGGGCGCCGCGCCAGCGCAGGTGGAAGGTGATTCCGCCCCACTGCTCGGGCAGGAACGGCTTGAAGTGCAGGTCCTCGCCGACCAAACGCATTCCGCCAAAGCCGTAGACCACGGCCATCCACGCGCCGCCCATGGCCGTCACGTGAAGACCTTGGTAGACCTCTTTGTTGTAGTCGTCGAGGTCCAATCGCGCGGTGCGGTGGTAGAGCTCGTACGCTTTGGCCGCGTAGCCGAGGCGGCAAGCCAGCACGGTGTGCACGCTGGGCGACAGCGAGCTTTCGTGCACGGTGAGGGGCTCGTAAAAGTCAAAGTGCTTCTGAAGGGTTTCGACGGGCGTGCGGTCCTCAAAGAAGAACATGCCCTGAAGCGTGTCGGCCTGCTTGATGTAGGGCGAGCGCAGGATGCGGTCCCAGCTCCACTTCTGGTTGATGGGGCGCTCGGCCGGGTCAAGTTGGGCCACCGGGACGAGCTCTTTGTCCAAAAATCCGTCTTGCTGCAGGAAGACCTCGTGCTTTTCGCTGTACGGGTAGTACATGTTGCTGCGAATGGCTTCCCACTGCTCGAGCTCGTCGGCGTCGAGGTCCAGCTTGGCGCAGAGTGCCGCATAGGCCTCAGGCTGGTTTTGGGCCACGTACTCGGCGCATTCGGCCGCGTACTCGAGGCACCAGGCCGCCATGAAGTTCGTGTAGTAGTTGTTGTTGACGTTGTTTTCGTACTCGTTGGGTCCGGTCACGCCCAAAATCACAAACTGCTCCTTGTCGTCGCTCCAGTTCACGCGCTGGGCCCAGAACCGGGCGATGGCGACCAGCACCTCGAGTCCGCCCTCAGCCAGGTAGCCGTAGTCGCGGGTGTGGCGCAGGTAGGTGTAGATTCCGTACGAAATCGCGCCGTTGCGGTGGATTTCTTCGAAGGTGATCTCCCATTCGTTGTGGCACTCTTCGCCGTTCATGGTGACCATCGGGTAGAGGGCCGCGCCGTCGGTGAATCCGAGCTTGGCCGCATTTTCGATGGCCTTGTCGAGCTGCTTGTAGCGGTACACCAGCAGGTTGCGGCCCACTTCGGGGTCGGTCGACGCGAGGTAGAAGGGA
The DNA here is from genome assembly GCA_041179465.1 of Bacteroidota bacterium. Taxonomy (GTDB): domain Bacteria; phylum Bacteroidota; class Bacteroidia; order Flavobacteriales; family Schleiferiaceae; genus TMED14. Next base: position 5,090 of record JBEGTJ010000034.1, read on the forward strand.
AGGCAGTAGGCCTCGGTGTCCCAGTAGGTCGAGCCGCCGTACTTCTCGCCGGTGAAGCCTTTAGGGCCGATGTTCAGCCGCGGATCCACGCCCGTAAACGTTTGAAGCAGGTGGAAGATGTTAAAGCGGATTCCCTGCTGGGCGGAATCGTCGCCGTCGATCACGATGTCGGCCAGGTCCCACTTGGCTCGCCAGGCGTGGCGCTGCTCGGCGAGCAGGGTTTCGTAGCCCGCGGCGCGAGCGGCCGCTGCTTGTGCCGCGGCCCGGGACTCGACCTCGGCAGCCGGAGCGTTCATCGACGACACGACCCCCACGTACTTGTGCAGGGTGACGGACTCGCCCGCGGCGACCTTGAGGGAAAACACCTGCGACGCGTAGCCCTCGCGGCCTTCGGCCGCTCCGCCCCTGCCGCTCACGAGGCACTCCATGGCGGCGGCCACCACAAAATCAAGCTTCTTGGTCCGCGCCTTGACCCAGGCCCCCGCGGCAAAACCCTCCTGCGCCCAAAACGTCTCGTCCCAGTTGGCGTCGGAATTCACCACGTTAAAATCCAGGTAGGGCTCGAGCACCACCTCGGCGGCGCGGTCCACCGTCACCCGGTACGCCTGCGCCGAAACCTCGTCGCGCACCAAACTCAGGAAGCGCTGGGCTTCGACCGTCACGGTGGCTCCGTTGGCGAGCGAAGCGGTAAATCGGCGGGTGAGGACCCCGTGCTCCATGTCGAGCTCGCGGTAGAAATCAGAAACCTTGGCGGTGTACAAATCCACGACTTCGCCGTCGACGCGCAGGTCGATGCCCACGTAGTTCACGGCGTTCAGGACTTTGGCGAAGTACTCGGGGTAGCCGTTCTTCCACCAGCCCACTTTGGTCTTGTCGGGGTAGTACACTCCGGCGAGGTAGCTGCCTTTGAGGTGCTTGCCGCTGAAGGCCTCTTCGTGGTTCGCGCGGTGGCCCATGCGGCCGTTGCCTAGCGCGAACAAGCTTTCGCTCATGATGTGGGCTTCGGGGGTCCACGTCGTTTCGACGACGCGCCAGGGATCGATGTGAATGGGGGGCTTCATAGCTTAGGGTTGCTCGTTTCTTGTTACTTGCTTAGAGCTGCTGCGCGCGCGCTGGCGTCAGTTGGTCCAGGCCGCTGACGAGCAGGTCGGCGTCCAGTCCGTGGCCGATTCCGACCACCTTCATGCCTCCGCGGCGCGCGGCTTCGACTCCGGCTTCGGAATCTTCGAACACTACACACTCCTCGGGCTTGAGGCCGAGGCGCCGGGCGCCTTCGAGAAAGACTTCGGGGTCGGGCTTGGACGCGGTCACGACGTTGCCGTCGACCAGGGCGTCAAACAGCGGAATCCAGCCCAGGCGCTCCAAAATGAGCGGGGCGTTTTTGGACGCGGAACCCAGCGCCACCTTGATTCCCGCCGCGCGGCTGGCGCGCAGAAACTCATGGGCTCCGGGCAGGTAGTCGTCGGCCGGCATGCCCCGAACGAGTTCGAGGTACCCGTCGTTTTTGAGGGCCATCCAGTGCTGCTTCTCGGCGTCGGTCAGGGTTTTGCCGCCCCAGGCGAGGATGCGGTTCAGGGATTCCGCCCGCGAAACGCCCTTGAGCTGCTCGTTTTCGGCCTCGCTAAAATGGATTCCGAGCTGGGCCGCCATGCGCTGCCAAGCCAAAAAGTGGTACTGGGCCGTGTCGACCAGCACCCCGTCGAGGTCAAAAAGGAATCCGCGGATCACAGGGCTTGGGGCTCGAGAACCCGCAGCACGTCGACATGGTACGCCACCAAGCGGTTCACCGGCTTGGCTTGGGTGCGGCCGTAGCGCACTCCGGCTTCGGCACATGCCTTCTGAAGCAGGGGCTCAAAGGCCTTGGCCACCGACCCCACGAAGTTCACTTGGGCGCCTTGTCGCGCCTCGGCGAAGCACAGCACGTGGAACTCGACGAAGGCTTTAAATCCCTCGAAGACAATCTCTTGAATGTAGGGGTGCTCGGCGTGGTCGCCCGCGAAGCGCGCGTAGTTGGCGAGGTACACGTTGGCGTTGGGCTCGTTGTAGACTGATTGAAAGATCTCGGCTTTGCCGACGCCGTAGGCTCCGACAAAGGCGGCGTGAAGGTCCGCGGGAAGGCGCTTGTACAGAAAGTCCCGAACCAGGCGCTTGCCGATGTAGCTCGCGGAACCCTCGTCGCCCAAAATGTAGGCGAGGGCCGGAACCTCTTCGTGCACGGCGCTGCCGTCAAAGTAGCACGAGTTGGAGCCGGTCCCGAGGATGCACGCGATGTGCGGCTCGCCGTAGTAGGTAGCGTAAGCCGCCGCAAGCAAGTCGTGGTCCACTACGATCTGGGCGTTGGGGAATATGCGCTCCAAGCCCTCGGCAATGACGGCATTTAGGGCGTCGGACGAGCAGCCCGCTCCGTAGAAGTAGACTTTTTCGACGTCCGCCGCACGACCCATGATTTCGGATTCGGCGCGCAAGGTGCGTTCGACCTCGTCGGCGTCGTGAAAGTAGGGGTTAAGGCCCTTGACCGACCAGCGTCCGACCTCAGCAGCCGAAGCGTTCAAAAGAATCCAATCGGCTTTGGTCGAGCCGCTTTCTACGATAAAAACCATAACTACTTAGGATTGAGCGGCCATCCGCACGGCCATGTCGGCCATGCGCGCGGAGTATCCGGCCTCGTTGTCGTACCAGCCCATGATTTTAACCAGGTTGCCGTTGGCAGAAGTAATGCCTGAGTCAAAAATGCACGAGTGCTTGTTGCCCACGATGTCGGCCGACACGATGGGGTCTTCGGTGTACTGAAGGATGCCTTTGAGTGGACCTTCGGCCGCGGCCTTCATGGCGGCGTTGATTTCGGCGGCCGTGGCGGGCTTGGCCAGCTCTACGGTAACGTCAGTGGCCGAACCCGTGATCGTCGGGACGCGGATCGCGTAGCCGTCGAGCTTGCCCTTCAGTTCGGGAAGTACGAGGCCCACGGCCTTGGCGGCTCCGGTGGTGGTCGGGATCATGCTCACGGCGGCGGCGCGGGCGCGGCGCAGGTCGCGGTGCGGCGCATCCTGAATGCTTTGGTCGTTGGTGTAGGCGTGCACGGTCAGCATGTAGCCCTTAACTACGCCAAAGTGGTCGTTGAGGACCTTCATCATCGGAGCCAAGCAGTTGGTCGTGCACGAGGCGTTGCTGAACACGTGGTCGTCGGGGCCGAGAATGCCCTCGTTCACGCCCAAAACGACCGTCTTAACGTCGTCGGCCTTGGCCGGGGCGCTCAAGCCCACCTTTTTGGCACCGGCCTGAAGGTGCAGTTCGAGCTGCTCTTTGCTGGTAAAAATGCCGGTGGATTCGATCACCAGATCGACGCCGAGCTCGCCCCAAGGCAGTTCTGCGGGGTTCTTAATTGCCGTGATTCGGATTTCCTTTCCGTTGACAATCAGGCTGTTGGCCGTGTGCGAAACCGTGCCCTGGAACCCGCCGTGCGCGGAATCGTACTTGAGCAAGTGCGCCAAGGTGGCGGTGTCGGTCAAGTCGTTGATGGCCACGATGTCGACGTCGGGGCGCACAATGAGGTTGCGAAAGGTGAGGCGGCCGATGCGGCCAAATCCGTTGATGGCAATCTTTTTCATAGCGAATGCAAAAATCGAGTAAAACAGTTAAATAGACAGTATTCGGGCAATGCGCAAAAGGTCTTCGTCGAGCGAGGCCTTGTTGAGTATCGCCATGGGCAGATGGGTGTGCGTGAGTTGTCCGCTCACAATGCCCACCATGACGTCGGACTTGCCGTTGAGCAAGGCCTCCACGGCCGCCACCCCCAATCGGCTGGCGTTCACTCGGTCGAGCATGCTGGGCGAACCGCCGCGCTGGATGTGTCCGAGGATGGTGACTTTGACGTCGAGGTCAGGGTTGTGCTGCTTCAGCGCGTCGGCGAGCTCGTAGGGGGTGCCCAAGCGGTTGCCCTCGGCCACCACGACGATGTTGCTGGTTTTTTTGCGTTCGGCGCCCTGGTCGATGGCCGCCTGAAGGGCCTCGAGGCTGGTGTTGCGCTCGGGCAAAATGATGCTGATGGCGCCGGTGGCAAGGCCTGAACTCAGGGCGATGAATCCGGCGTCGCGCCCCATGACTTCCACCAAAAAGAGGCGGTTGTGGCTGTTGGCCGTGTCGCGAATTTTGTCGATGCTCTCGACGACCGTGTTGCTCGCCGTGTCGTAGCCGATGGTGTAGTCGGTGCCGTACAGGTCGTTGTCGATGGTGCCCGGGATGCCGACCACGGGAACCTGGTGCTCCTCAAAAAGCTTGTGGGCTCCGGTAAACGTGCCGTCTCCGCCGATCACTACCAGGCCGTCGATGCCGTGGGCGCGCAGGTGTCCGGCGGCTTCGGCGCGGCCCTCCGCCGTGCGAAAGCGCTGGCTTCGCGCGGACTTCAGAATGGTTCCGCCTTGGGCCAGAATGTTGCGCACGCTCTTGCTGTCGAGCGGGGTGAAGTCGGCCTCCACCAGTCCGTCGTAGCCGCGGTACACGCCCACGCAGTCCAGGCCATAAAACGACGCAGCACGCACTACGGCGCGCAGGGCGGCATTCATACCGGGCGCGTCGCCTCCCGAAGTCAAAACGGCAATTCGTTTCATACGTCCTACGAAGATAGTGTTCAAAGTACACATAGTAGCGAGAATGTTAGTGTCCGAAGTACATTTGTCTACCTATGCAGAACCCCAACGTTTCGGTTGACTGTGTCGTTTTTGGCTTTGACGGCCAAAAGCTCAACGTGCTGCTCATTGAGCAAGAGGACTTTGGCCAGGCCTGCCGTTTTGCCTTGCCGGGCGACCACCTCGAAGACGAGGAAGACCTGGACCAAGCGGCGGCGCGGGTGCTGCGGGAGCTGACGGGTTTGAGCGGACTCTACCTGCAGCAGTCCGGAACCTTTGGCGACCCCAACCGCGTGAAGGATCCCAAGGACCTTCCCTGGCTGACCCACGTGCGCAAGGATCCGACCGCCCGAGTCATCACGGTGGCCTACTACGCCCTGGTGAAGATGACCGACTTCAACCTGTTGGCCTCGAGTTTTGCGGCCCGCGCTTTTTGGCACGACGCCAACGAAATGCCGCGCTTGGCGTTTGACCACAACGTGATTTTTGACCAGGCGCTGGCCACCCTTCGCCGCGAGCTGAGCGAGCTGCGTGTCGGCTTCGAGCTGCTGCCCAACAAGTTCACGCTGACCCAAATGCAGGCGGTGCACGAGGCCATCTTGAACTCGAGCTTCGACAAGCGGAACTTCCGCAAGAAAGCCCTCAACGATCAGTGGGTGCTGCCCCTGGACGAAAAGCAAACCGGCGTGGTCCACAAGCCCGCCCGCCTTTACACGCGCAACACCGAACGCGCCCAAAACTAACTTTTATGGCATCTAGCACTCCAGCGGGACACTCGGCCGCCGCCATCGGGCCCAAGAAAACCTTGAATTTTTGGCAAATCTGGAACATGAGTTTCGGCTTCTTGGGCATCCAGTTCGGCTGGTCCCTTCAGATGGCCAACATGAGTCCGATTTATGAGTACCTCGGAGCGGAACCCGACAAAATCCCCCTGCTCTGGCTGGCCGCGCCCATGACCGGCTTGCTCGTGCAGCCGGTGATTGGCTACTACTCCGACCGCACGTGGACCCGCTTGGGGCGCCGCCGCCCCTATTTTTTGGTGGGCGCGCTGCTCGCCTCGGTCGCCTTGTTCTTAATGCCGCAGTCCAGCGCGCTGTGGATGGCCGCGGGCTTGCTTTGGATCCTGGACGCCAGCATCAACATTTCGATGGAGCCGATGCGCGCGTTTGTGGTCGACATGCTCCCTGAAAAGCAGCATTCGCGAGGCTTTGCTTTTCAGTCCTTCATGATCGGAATCGGGTCGGTGGTGGCCAGCGCCATGCCCTGGATGCTTTCGAACTGGTTCGGCTTCACCGACGACGGCTCGGGCGGAATCCCCGACTCCATCAAGTGGTCGTTTTATGCCGGGGCCGTGGTACTGCTCGTCGCGGTGCTCTACACGGTGTTCACTACCAAGCCCTACCCGCCCGCCGACATGGAGGCGTTCAAGTCCTTCCAGAAGGAGGCCAGCGTGAAGGGCATGATCCAAGAGGTCTTTGGTGCGATCACGCACATGCCCGACACCATGAAAAAGGTGGCGCTGGTCCAGTTTTTCACGTGGCCGGCACTCTTCCTCTTCTGGTTTTACTACGGGCCCGCCGTGGCCGTCGGCATTTTTGGTGCGGAACCGGGAACGCCCGAGTACACGCGCGGCGTAGAATTCGCGGGACTCACCCAGTCGTTCTACAACCTGATCACCTTTGCGGTGGCCCTGGCGCTTCCGTTTTTGGCGGTCCGCTTTGGCAATGCCACCACCCACATCCTCGGGCTGCTCGCCGGAGCCGCGGGCCTATTCAGCCTGCAGCTGATTGAGAATCCCAATTTGCTCTTCCTCTCCATGGCCGGAATCGGCGTCGCTTGGGCCAGCATCCTCGCCATGCCGTACGCCATGCTGGCCAGTTCGCTTCCCGACGGGCAAACCGGCCTTTACATGGGCATTTTCAACTTTTTCATTGTGCTTCCTGAGATCATTGCTTCGCTCTTTTTCGGACCCATCATGGAGCACGTGCTCGACAACGACCGCATGGCCGCCATCACGGTGGCTGGCGGACTCATGGTCCTCGCGGCGGTACTGACGTTGCGCTTGCGAAACAAGTAGGGAGCAGCTAGCAACTCGTTTCTTGCATTTGCTGTGGATCAGCAAGTTGCATGCTTTGGCAGTTCGTGAGAAAAACGAAATCCGGATTTATCCGAATAAATTCTGGAAACTCGCGCCGAGGGCGCGTTGCGGGGAACTAGTTGCTGCGTACTAGTTGCTGCTTACGGGTTTTCCAACTCGACGGTCACCATGTTGCCTTCGCGGTGCGTGATGCGCAGCTTGGTTCCGGCTTCGTAGTCGCGGTCGGCCTCAAACGCCCAGCTGTCGCCGTCGATTTTCACGTAGCCCCGCTGACCGGCGACCACCGCAGACTCCGCGCGGCCGACCGCTCCGATAAGGGCGTCTTGGTTGGTCTTCGCGCCGGTGGCGGCGAGCCAAGTGCGCAGCACGGGCCGGAGCAGCCAGAGCGACAAGCCGCTGCACACCGAAAAAAGCGCCAGCTGGCCCTCGATCGGCAAACCCAAGGCGGCTCCGGCCGAGGCGCCTGCGGCGCCCACCGCGAGGCAAGCCAGCAGAAAGCCCGGGGTGAACACCTCGAGAACCAGAAGAACGGCGGCGGCAATCAGCCAAAGAGTCCAGGTCATGCTTTTGATTTGCGGTACTGCCCCAAGATAAGCACCAACGAAAGGGCGCTGAGCATGGCGCCGGCGACGAACGGGGCCCCGGGAAAATAAACGGGCGCTCCGTCCTCGGTGAAGGTCGCAAAAATGGTCGTCATGAGGGGCGGACCCACGATGCTCGTCGCGCTCATCATGCTGCTCATGGCGCCTTGAAGTTCGCCCTGCTCGTTCTCGGGAACGCCGTTGCTGAGCAGACCCTGAAGGGCCGGGCCGGCGAGGCCTCCGAACGCATACGGAATGAGGAAGGCGTAAAGCATCCATTGACTTTGGACCAGGGCGAAGAGCACGAGGCCGGTCACGTTGCAGACCATGCCCACGATGAGGGTGCGCCAGGCGCCGAGGGCCGGAATCGCCTTGCGGATCAGGAAGCCCTGCACGAAGGCGCTGAGGATTCCGACGGCTCCGAGCGAAAGGCCGATGTCTTTGGGCGACCAGTTGAATTTCTCGATCGTGAAGTAGGCCCAGGTGCCCTGCACGGCGTGGCTGGCGATGTAGACAAATACGAGCGAGCTGATCAGGCCGACGACCTGCGGGTAGCGGCGCAGCGCGAGCAGGGTTCCGAGCGGATTGGCGCGCTTCCACTCAAAGGGGCGGCGGCGGTCGGCCGGAAGCGATTCGGGCAGCACAAAGTAGCCGTAGGCCATGTTGAGCAGCGTGAGTCCGGCCGCGACCAAGAAGGGCACGCGGGGCCCGAGTTCGCCCAAGATTCCGCCCGTGACGGGGCCGATGATGAAGCCGAGGCCAAAGGCGGCGCCCACGAGGCCAAAGTTCTGGGCGCGCTTCTCAGGCGGCGAGACGTCGGCAATGTAGGCGAAGCCGGTGGTGAAGCTGGCTCCGAAAATGCCCGAAACCACGCGGGCCACGAACAGCCAGGCCAGGGTCGGAGCAAACGCCAGCACGAGGTAGTCGAGGCCAAATCCGAGCAGGGAAAGCAGCAGCACGGGGCGGCGGCCGTAGCGGTCGCTCAGCGCCCCCACCAGGGGAGCAAACAGAAACTGGAAGAAGGCGTAGGCGAACAGCAGCCATCCGCCGTAGCGCGAAGCCTCAGACACGTCGGCCCCGGTGAGCTCCTGAATGAGCTGGGGAATGACCGGAATAATAATGCCCAGCCCGACGATGTCGAGCAGCAGGGTCACAAAAATGAAGCCCACTGCGGCGGGGCGCGCGGAATTTGCCATGCGCAAACCTACGCGTTTTTAGCCTTGGCTTTTGAGGAGCTCCTTGATTCCGCCCAGGGAACTGAGCACGCCGCTGGCCTCGTAGGGCAAGAACACCGTCTTGGTCTCGTTGCCCGAGGTCATTTGGTGGAGCGTTTCGAGGTACTTCTGCGCGATCAGGTACTGCACGGGGTCGCCGGCGTATCCCTTCACGGCTTCAGACACGAGGCGAATGGCTTCTGCCTCGGCCTCGGCCACGCGAATGCGCGCTTGGGCTTGGCCTTCGGCTTCGAGAATGGCGGACTGCTTCTGGCCTTCGGCCCGCTGGATGTCGGACTCGCGCTGCCCTTCGGCCGTCAAAATTTGGCTGCCCTTCTCGCCCTCGGCCTCGAGGATGGTGGCGCGGCGGTTGCGCTCGGCGCGCATCTGCTTTTCCATCGCGTCGCGGATCGCCAACGGCGGATTGATGTCCTGAAGTTCGACGCGGTTCACCTTCACGCCCCACTTGTTGGTGGCGTCGTCGAGGATGGCGCGGAGCTTGGCGTTGATGGTGTCGCGGCTGCTCAAGCACTCGTCGAGGTCCATTTCGCCGACGACGTTGCGCAGGGTCGTTTGCGTCAGTTTTTCGATGGCGTTCGGAAGGTTTCCGATTTCGTACACCGACTTGAGGGGGTCGACGATTTGAAAGTAAATCAGCGCGTTGATTTCGGTGACGACGTTGTCGCGCGTAATCACGTTTTGCTTCGGAAAGTCGTACACGTTTTCGCGCAGGTCGATGCGGTCTTGGAGCTTGAAAATGCTGATGATTTCGCCGTTAAAGCCCGTTTCGGTGTAGCGCCAGTTGATTTGTCGCGGACGGTCAATGACCGGAATGATGACGTTGATACCCGACTCGAGGGTGCGGTGGTATTTGCCCAGCCGCTCGACGATCATGGCTTCGGACTGCTTGACAATGCGGATTCCCTTGGCCAGCAGCACGGCGACGAGGAGCGCCAGGACGGCGAATAAAATGAGTGTAGGCATACTTAAAGATACGGCCTGCGGCGGTGAAGGCGGCGGAGCCGCCGAAACTAGTGGCCAGCAACTAGAAACTACTCGTGTCCCCCGCGCGGAACTCGGAAGTAGTCGCTGTCTGCCCCGGGGGCGTGGCGCAGGGCGTCGGCATGGCTCAAGGGCTCGGTCGGAACGTCTTCGCGCAGCACGTTTTCGCGGTCGGTCATGTAGACCAGCGGTTCGACGCCGTCGAGGTCCAGGGCGCGCACCTTGTCGACGAACCCGAGCATCTTTTCGAGGTCTCCGAGCAGCGCGTCGGCTTGGGCCTCGCTGAGTTCGAGCTTGGCGATGTCGGCGAGCTTGAGGACGTCTTCGCGGGTGAGGTTCATGATTCGGCGGCGTAGCGGTTGAGTTCCGCCAAAATTAGGTCATAAACCTGGGCGTTGAGCGCGTCGGGATCAGCTCCGGCGGTCTCGATGGGAGCGTGCACGGTGGCGCGAATGCGGCCGGGGAATCCGCCCTGGTTAAAGTCGGGGAAGTGCCGGCGGTTGTCGGGAAAGGTGATGGGCAGTATGGGGACACCGGCCTCGACGGCGAGCTGGAACGCGCCGTTTTTGAAGGGAGCCAGGCGCACGCGCGGGTCCTTGGGAATTCCGCCCTCGGGGTAAATGCACATGCCGCTGCCGCGCGCCAGTCGGCGACGGGCCTTCTCGAGCACCTGCCGCTTGGAAGCGATCGAGTTGCGGTCCACGGTGATGCTGCTGCGCTTAAAAAAGAACCCGAAGAGCGGAAGCTTGGCGAGTTCCGCCTTGCCAATGAACACCGTCGGCGACTTGACCAGGCGGTAGCAGAACATGACGTCGAGTTCCGACGAGTGGTTGGAAACCACCATGTACGGGCGCGACCAGTCGATTCGGGCCTCGTAGCGGACCTTGCGAATCAGGCCCATTCCGTTGAGGATCCAGGCGGCCCACAAGCGTCCGAAGCGGTAAAAGCGAGGAAACTGCTCCACGCGCCGGCTGTACCAGAGCAACCACGGGAACAGGCCCAGGATGCTCACCAGCATCAGGGCGTAGTACCAGATGTGGTAGGTGATGCCGAAGGCGCGCTTCATGGGTCGTTGGCTCGAGGTTTCTTGTTTCTTGCTTCTAGTTTGCGCGGACTGACACCGAACAACGAACAGGTTTCTAGTGCCTAGTTACTCGTGCCGCCGGCGTGGCCGAAAAACCAGTAACTAGAAACCAGTACCCCGCAATGCAGCGCGTCCTACTTCATCTCCCAGGACTCCATGAACTTCGTCGTGTAGTTTCCGGCGACGAAGTCGGGGTGGTCCATGAGTTGGCGGTGGAACGGAATCGTCGTCTGTACGCCCTCGATGATGAACTCGTCCAGCGCGCGCTTCATGCGCTCGATGGCCTGCTCGCGGTTGCGGCCGGTGCAGATGAGTTTGGCGATCATCGAGTCGTAGTTCGACGGAATCGTGTAGCCCGCGTACACGTGGGTGTCGATGCGCACTCCGTGGCCGCCGGGGGCGTGGAACGCGGTGATCTTGCCCGGGCAGGGGCGGAAGTTGTGGTAGGGGTCCTCGGCGTTGATGCGGCACTCGATGGCGTGCATGTGCGGCTCGTGGTTGCGCCCTGAAATCTTGGTCCCGCTGGCGATTTTAATTTGCTCGCGGATCAAGTCGTAGTCCGTAACCTCTTCGGTAATGGGGTGCTCCACCTGAATGCGGGTGTTCATCTCCATGAAGTAGAAGTTGCGGTGCTTGTCGACCAGGAACTCGATGGTGCCGGCGCCTTCGTAGCCAATGTACTTGGCGGCCTTGACGGCGGCGTCGCCCATGGCCTGGCGCAGTTCGGGCGTCATAAAGGGCGACGGAGTCTCTTCGAGCAGCTTTTGGTTGCGGCGCTGGATCGAGCAGTCGCGCTCGCTGAGGTGCGCGGCTTGTCCCGACTGGTCGCCCACGACCTGAATCTCGATGTGGCGCGGCTCTTCGATGAGCTTTTCCATGTACATGCCGTCGTTGCCAAAGGCCGCGGCGGCTTCTTGTCGGGCAGACTCCCAGGCCTTCTCAAGGTCGGCCTCGGCCCACACCGCGCGCATGCCTTTGCCCCCGCCTCCGGCGGTGGCTTTCATCATGACGGGGTAGCCGATTTCTTTGGCGGTCTTCTTGGCGTGCGCCAACGAGTCGAGCAGGCCTTGCGATCCGGGAACGCAGGGTACCCCGGCCTCATTCATGGTTGCCTTGGCCGTGGCCTTGTCGCCCATCTTGTCAATTTGCTCGGGCGTGGCGCCGATGAACTTGATTCCGTGCTCGGCGCAAATGCGCGAAAACTTGGAGTTCTCTGACAAAAATCCGTACCCCGGGTGAATGGCGTCGGCGTTGGTGATCTCGGCAGCCGCAATGAGGTGCGAAATCTTGAGGTAGCTGTCGCGCGAAGGGGCGGGACCGATGCACACGGCTTCGTCGGCGAAGCGAACGTGGAGCGAATCGCGGTCGGCCTCTGAATACACGGCGACCGTCTTGATGCCCATCTCGCGGCAGGTGCGAATGATGCGCATGGCGATTTCACCGCGGTTCGCGATGAGGATTTTCTTAATCATGGCGCGGGCGAATTAAGCCGGGTCAACCAAGAACAGGGGCTGGCCGTACTCGACCGGCTTCATGTCGTCGGCGAGGACCTTGACCACCGTGCCTGAAACTTCGCACTCGATTTCGTTGAAGAGCTTCATGGCCTCAATGATGCAGACCGTTTGGCCCGCCTTCACCGTGTCGCCCACGTTGACAAACACGGGCTTGTCGGGGCTGGGCTTGCGGTAGAACGTGCCGATCATCGGAGCCGTTACCGTCACGTACTTGGACGTGTCTTCGGCCGGGGCCGCGGCAGCAGGGGCTGCAACGGGTGCGGCAGCAGGTGCGGCGACCGCGGCGGGTGCGGCGGCGACCGCCGGGGCTTGGGCGTACACGACGCCGTCGGGGCCCGTCTTGACCGTAATCTTAAAGTCATCCGTCTCGAGGGAAACCTCTTGGGCGCCGCTCTTGGCGACAAAACGAATGAAATTCTGGAGTTCTTTAAGGTCCATAGCTAAGGAGTTAGAGGGGCAAAAGTGCGGCGAAAAAAGCAAAAACCCGGCATCAAGGCCATGCTTGAACCGGGTTTTTATTCACAAAAGGGCGCAAAGGCCCGCAAGCCTTAGGCCTCAGCGGCTTCAGCGGGAGCGCTGTTGTCGATAACTACCTTGCCTTTGTAGTACATCTTGCCCTCGTGCCAGTAGGCGCGGTGCATCAGGTGGGCTTCACCCGTGGCCGAGCACACCGTCAGGGTAGGCATCACGGCCTTGTCGTGGGTGCGGCGCTTGTCGCGGCGGGTACTGGATTGTCGGCGTTTGGGATGTGCCATGGTTCCTCAGTTTAAAAGTTCAACGTCTCGTTGGTCAAAAATCTTACTCTTCTTCGTCGTCTAAAAAGTCCAAATCGAATTC
>JBEGTJ010000035.1:0-17941 GCA_041179465.1 Bacteroidota bacterium
CACTCCCCAATGGGGCGCATAGCTCAGCTGGTTCAGAGCATCTGCCTTACAAGCAGAGGGTCCGCGGTTCGAATCCGTGTGCGCCCACTTCCAAAACCCTCACGAACGTGAGGGTTTTTTTATGCCGCACCCTCTGCGCGCGGAGCGCGCGGGAGGGGGAGAAAAAGAAAAGGGCCCCGCGAGGGGCCCTTTTTAGTTGGTTTGGCGGGGTTGGCGCCTAATTACTTAGATACCGTGTAACCCTGAGACTCGAGCCACTGGATGCGGGCGTCGATTTCAGCTTGGGCGCGCTTGGCAATTTCTTTTTCGCAAGAAATGATCAAACCTTCCAATTCTTCGAGTTCAAATTTGCCCAAGAATTGATTGCGGAATACCGTTTTCAAGGTCTTGTTGCCATTTTGGTTCTCGCGGAAGTGCTGAACGAGTTGAGATGGTGTCATAATTATGGGATTATTTTGGTTAATTGAACCGGCCCAAAGATAGGGGAATTCGGGTCAAAAAATCAAAGAGAAATTACTCAAAATTTCAAGAGCTCGTCTAGGGACTTTTTCAGGCGGTCGTGCGGCAAAAATCCGTGCTCCAATTCCGCGGCAAAAGGTATGGGAAGATCGGCACTAGAAACCACCGCAATGGGCGCATCCAGCGCCGTGAAGCAGCGCTGCTGCAATTCGGCGGCAATCGAACTGCCAATGCTGCCCAAAAATGTGTCTTCTTGAACGACCGCGCAACGTCCTGTTTTACGCACCGAATGCTCGAGCGTTTCCCAATCAATCGGGCGCAGCGACACCATATCAATAAGCTCAACCGACACCTCGGGATGGTCCTGCATCCAGGCGCGAACCCAGTGCACGGCCCAGCCGTACGCGAGCACCGTTACGTCGTCGCCGGGCGCCACCACGACCGCTTTATCGAGCGGAAGGCTGTAGTACTCAGGCGCCACTTCGCCCTCGAGGGAACGGTATAAGTTTTTATGCTCAAAAAAGAGCACGGGATTGGGATCTTCAAACGCGCGAAGCAGCAAGCCTTTGGCCTGTGCAGGATCGGAAGGATAGACCACTTTCAACCCGGGAACTCGAGCAAACCACGCCTCGGTAGATTGGCTGTGGAAGGGGCCGGCGACTACCCCCGCACCCGTCGGCATGCGAACGACCAGGTCGGCCCGCTGGCCCCACCGGTAGTGCAGCTTGGCAGCCTGGTTGCAAATCTGCGTCATGGCCTCGGTGACGAAGTCGCTGAACTGCATTTCGACCATGGCCTTAAAGCCCTCCACCGAAAGGCCAACTCCGGCGCCTACTATGGCGGACTCGCACAAGGGCGTATTCCGCACACGGTCCGCCCCATAGCGCTCGAGAAAACCCTCGGTGGCCTTGAATACGCCGCCGTACTCGGCGATGTCTTGCCCCATTAGGACTAGGTTTTCGTGGCGGGCCATCGCCTGATCCATAGCCTCTTTAATGGCGTCAATGAGGCGGAGTTTGCGGTCTGAAGAGGGCGGACTTTGGTGGCTCGCTGCCTCGAAAACGGGGGCGTAGACGTCGGCGAGTTCGGCTTGCTCGTCGTAGAAAGGCTTGGGTTCGTCCAAGGCCGTGTTGAGCGACTCCAGCACCTGAACCGCCAGCTCGTCTTCGAGTGCCTTGATTTCTTCTTCCTTGGCGACGCCGTCCGCCAGGAGCGCGTTTCGGTAGCGCAATACCGGATCTTTAGCCTGCCAGGATTCGATTAATCCCTCGGGGTAGTATTTGGTGCCTGAGGCCTCTTCGTGTCCGCGCATTCGAAACGTGACGCATTCCAAGAGGATGGGCCGTGGATTTTGGCGGATGGAATCCGTCAGCTTTCGGGTCGTTTCCAGCACCAAACCCAGGTCGTTTCCGTCGATGGAATGGGCTTCGATTCCATAGGCCGGACCTTTCACCGCAAACGAGTCAAAAACAAACTGTTCGCGCGACGGCGTGGAGAGCCCCCACTGGTTGTTTTCTACGACCACGAGCACCGGCAAATTCCACACGGCCGCGACGTTCAAGGCTTCGTGAAAATCCCCTTCTGAGGCTCCGCCGTCGCCGGTGTACACCAGCACGCACTTTCCTTCGTCGCGAAGGCTCCGCGCTAGGGCTAATCCGTCGGCCACTCCGAGCTGGGCCCCGAGGTGCGAAATCATGCCAAAAATTTTATGCTCCGGAGTGCCAAAATGGAAGGAGCGGTCGCGGCCCTTGGTGTAGCCGGTAGCACGGCCCTGAAATTGGGCAAAAAGCTTGACCAACGGCAGGTTGCGGGCGGTGAACACCCCTAAGTTGCGGTGCATGGTGCAAATCCACTCGTCCTCGTGCATGGCCAGTGCCGTTCCCACACTGACCGCCTCTTGGCCGTAGCTCGAAAACCACTTGGAAATCCGCCCTTGACGCAGGGCAATCAGCATGCGCTCTTCTACGGCGCGGGGCATGTAGAGCGAACGGTAGAGGTCGAGGCTGGGGTGGTGCTTCATAGTGCAAAGGAACGGCGCGACTTATCTTTGATGGATGCAACTCCCCACCCTTTCCCTTCAAAAATGGACGCACGGCAGTCCTGAAGAGCAGATTGAATTTTCTGAGGAACTTGGCCGCGCATTCCGCAGCCTTGGTTTTGCCGCGATTGAACACCACGGATTTGGCTCGGCCGACCGCGAACAACTCTACGCCGCCGTGCAGCAGTTTTTTCAGCTGCCCGAGGCCGAAAAACGCGCGTTTCTCGTGGAGGGCGCCAAAGGACAGCGCGGTTTTACGCCGTTTGGCGTCGAGCACGCCAAGGGCGAAACTTCGGCTGACCTGAAGGAGTTCTTTCAGTGGGGACCGATGAATGCCGAAGAGCGAGGCCTTGCGGCGAACGTATCGGTTGACCGAGCCGTTGCCGGCATGGACGAGGTCGTGCGTTCCGCCTACCTCAAGCTGGAGTCCATCGGAAACGAACTGATGAAAGCCGTAGCACTTCACATTGGCGTCGAGCGCGAGTTCTTCGCCGAGCCCCTGGCGGGCGGACACTCGATTTTTCGGGCCATCCACTACCCGGCGCAGCCCGAGCTTCCCGAAGACGGGATTCGCGCCGCCGCCCACGAAGACATCAACCTCATCACGCTGCTGATGGGAGCCTCGGCCGAAGGTCTGGAAGTGGTTTCTGAGGGCAAATGGGTTCCGATTCACGTAACCAACGACGTACTGGTGATTAATGTGGGCGACATGCTGCAGCGCTTGACCAACGGGGTTCTGGCGAGCACGACCCACCGGGTCGTCAACCCCACCGCAGAAAAGCGGCACCTCCCCCGCTTCTCAATGCCGTTTTTTGTGCATCCCAAAGAGGATATGCCGCTCAACTGCTTGCCGCACTGCATTTCAGCCGAGCGCCCCAAGGCATTCAGCGACATTACTGCGGGGGCCTACCTGCACGAGCGGCTCGTCGAAATCGGCCTAGCGTAAGTCGTGCGGATCGACATTGTCACGCTGCTTCCCGAGCTGATCCGCAGCCCGTTTGAGGCCTCGATACTGAAGCGGGCCCAAACCAAAGGCCTGGCTGAAGTTCACTTGCACGACCTGCGGGCGTTTGGCCTCGGCAAGCACAAGCAGGTCGACGACTATGCGTTTGGCGGCGGAGCCGGCATGGTCATGAAGCCCGAACCGCTATTCGCCTGCATCGAGGGCCTCTTGGCCGAGCGGACCTACGACGCCGTCATCTACACGTCGCCCGACGGCGAAACCTTGGACCAACCCATGGCGAACCGCATGTCGGCCTTCCGCAATGTTATGATCGTCTGCGGGCACTACAAAGGCATCGACCAGCGCGTGCGCGACACCCTGATCACCCACGAAATCTCGATCGGAGACTACGTTTTGAGCGGGGGCGAACTGGCTGCCGCCGTGATCGCTGACGCCCTGATTCGCTTGATACCAGGAGTGTTGAACGACGAGACGTCGGCACTGACTGATTCGTTTCAAGACAACCTGCTGGCGCCTCCGGTGTACACCCGGCCCGCGGAGTTTCGCGGCCTGAGCGTGCCCGAAATCCTCACTTCAGGGAATACGCCGGCCATCGAGCAGTGGCGCGCCGAGCAAGCCCTTGCGCGCACCCGGGCACGTCGGCCCGATTTGCTGGGCGAATAGCTCGAGGGGGCGCATTATCTTTCGGGTATGACCCGAGTTTTTCTTTTGTGGAGTAGCCTGACGCTGGCATGGTCCGCCACGGCGCAGATTCGCGTGAGCGACATCGACCCGTTCATCGGAACCGGCGGCCACGGACACACCCACCCCGCAGCAACCGCTCCGTTTGGCATGGTACAGATCGGCCCCGACACGCGCCGCGAGGGCTGGGATGGCTGCAGCGGATACCACTTCACCGATTCCACGGTGTGGGGTTTTAGCCACACGCACTTGAGCGGTACGGGGGTCGGCGACTACGGCGACTTTCTGTTCAAACCCTGGGGCGGCCCGTTTGCGGACCGGCCGGTGCCGTTTCGCAAGTCCAGCGAGCGCGCCTCTGCCGGCTACTACGGGGTTACGTTGGCCAACGGCACGAGGGCGGAGTTTACCGCCGCCGATCGGGGCGGATTTCACCGCTACACCTTTGCTCCGGGCGAAGCGCCCGAGGTCTGGATCGACCTGAGCTACCGAGACCGCGTGCTTCGTGCCAAAGTGGTGCAGTTCGGATCCACGCTTCTTTTGCAGCGCGTCAGCCAAGCTTGGGCGCGCGAACAGCACGCCTACCTGGCGATGCAGCTGCCGGAGGGCACCGAGGTCGAAGTTCAGGATTCGCTTCGCGTTCGGCTGCGCTTCACCAAGTCCAACGTGTCGTTTGCCGTCGGATTTTCGGGCACGGGTCCGTCGGGTGCCGAGGGCAACCTCGCGGCCACCCTCAGCAAGACGCCCAATTTTGCCTCGTGCCAGCGCGCCTCCGAACGCGCTTGGCAATCAGAACTGGACCGAGCCCAAGTTCGCGGAGGTTCCGCCGCCCAAAAGCGCATTTATGCGACGGCGCTGTACCATGCTTTTAGCGTTCCCAACCTCTGGAGCGACGCCGACGGGCGCTACCGTGGGATGGACGGCCAGGTACACCGCGACGCGGAGCACGCGCACTACACCGTGTTTTCGCTGTGGGACACCTACCGCACGGCGCACCCGCTGTATGCCTTGGTGCAGCCCGAACGAACCCGAGATTTCGTCGCCACGATGCTCGACATGTACGAGCAGTCGGGCCGGCTTCCGGTCTGGGAGTTGGCGGGCAACGAGACGAACTGCATGATCGCCTACCACAGCGTGAGCGTGCTCTCCGACGCGCACGCCAAGGGCTACAAAATCGACTCGGAGCGCCTGCTCCGGGCGATGGTGGCGACCGCACAGTCGCCTGTTTTTGGGATTCCCACCTACCGAGCCAACGGGTACTTGAGCATTCAGGACGAGTCCGAAAGCGTGTCCAAAACCCTGGAATACAGCTACGACGACGCGACGATTGCCTGGACGGCGCAGCGCCTCAACCGCGGAGACCTTGCCGAACAGTTCGGGCGCCGGAGCCAGGGCTGGGTAAGCCTGCTCGACCCGGAGACGGGCTTGATGCGTCCGCGCGACAACGGCGACTTTATGCCCCGCTACGAGCCGCGGGAGGTCAACAACCACTTTACCGAGGCCAATGCGTGGCAGTACAGCTTTGCTCCGGTGCACGACCTCAAGCGGTGGACTTCGATGCTGGACCGCCAAGGCCGCACGCTGGAAGGTCAGCTCGACGCGCTGTTCGCCGCTCCGTCGGCCACCGTAGGTCGCGAACAGGCCGACATCACGGGCTTGATCGGGCAGTACGCCCACGGAAACGAGCCGTCGCACCACATTGCCTGGCTGTACGCGGCGACCGAACGCCCCGACAAAGGACACGAGCGGATTCGCGAGATTCTCGAGACGATGTACAGCGACCGGCCCGACGGCTACCAGGGCAACGAAGACTGCGGCCAAATGTCGGCGTGGTACGTGATGAGTTCGTGGGGTCTTTACCCGCTGGTGCCCGGAGAGGCGCGCTACGCGGTGGGGCCCATGATTTGGGACCGGGTGGCCCTGCGCGCCCAAGGGCTGTCGACCGACTTGGTGCGCAAAGGAAGCGGACCCTACCTGCAGTCGCTCGATTTGCTCAACCCCAACCGCCTGCACAGCAACCGGAGCTATTTGGACCACCGAGAACTCTGCTCGTCTAGAGTCATTGCCTGGAATCAGGGGACTCAGCCCTCCCCTTTGACTCCGTACGCCAACGTCGACCAAGGCACCGCCGGCGAAGTGCTTCCAGCTCCGAGGATAAACGTTCCGCGCCGTTTTCAGGGCGAAACGACCGCCTGGATCGACGGCCAACCGCAGTCTGTGGCGCAGAGCCAAACGCTCGTGCGCGGCGACGGGGTGACCCAGCACCGTTCGGTGGCCGTTACGACGCAAAAGCCCAACGCATGGCAGGCGCAGGTAGCGGCGGGCAAGCCCAACCCGCAGTACGATCCAGGTTCCGCCAGCCTGGTTGACGGCGTGCTTGGCGACGTCGATTGGCGCAAAGGCGAATGGACCGGAATTCAGGGACAGGACGTGGCGCTGCGTTTGAGCCACCCCACTCCGATCTCCGCCAGCGAAATTCGGGTGGAGGTAGGCCTACTCAAGGACATTAAGTCCTGGATTGCCCTGCCCGAGCGGGTTACCGTCACGGCTACGTTTGCCGACGGCCAGCGCCAAATTGCTTCGCTGGAATGGGGCGCGCGCGCGCGGAGCGAAGAAGAGAGCGCCGTGCTTCGTGAAGGAATTACGCTGCGGGCCCCGGCGGGCTCCCCGCTTGTTTCGGTGGAGGTCGACCTGAAAAATCCCGGGGTGCTTTTGCCCTGGCACCCGGGTGCGGGCGGCGAGACCTTCATCTTTGTGGACGAGGTTTCGGTAACGGCGCGCTGAGCCCGAACTTTACGGAATGCGACTACCTTGGATTTTAGCTGCCACTGCGCTGAGCCTTGGCGGATTGTGGGCGCAGCGACTTCCCCACCCGCCGGCGAACCAGCTGTACCGCACCGACGTGGTTCCGCGCATCGACATCAGCATCCCCGCGGACAGCCTGAACGCGATTTGGACCAACGTCACGAGCGACTACGAATACCACGCGCAGTTTGCCTTCACGGCGCCCGGCTTTTCGGTGAGCGGAATCGAGGTGGGATTCCGCCTGCGGGGCAATACCTCGCGTCAAAGCGCCAAAAAGTCGTTTAAAATCTCGTTCAACAGCTTTACCTCAGGGGCGCGCACCCAGGGCGTTAAGGACTTGAACCTCAACGGAGAGCACAACGACCCCAGCATCATGAGGGCCCGAATCGCCTGGGAACTCGCGCGGGACTTGGGCTTGCCGGCTCCGCGCGTCAACCACGTTCGCTTGTTCATCAACGGCCAAGCCTACGGGCTCTACGCCAACGTTGAGCACCTCAACGACGATTTTGTCGCGCACCGCTTCGCCCGCGATCCCGGAAACCTGTACAAGTGCCTGTATCCCGCCAATTTGGCCAATTTGGGAAGCAGCCCGGGGGCGTACAAGCTCAGTTCGGGCGGACGCCGAGTCTACGAGCTCGAAACCAACAAGGCCGCCGACGACTATTCTGGCCTTGCTCGGTTTGTGACCGCCCTTCACGCCACGACGAGCACCCAGTCGCTGTGCGCCCTCGACAGCGTGTTTCAGGTTAACGACTACCTCAAATGGCTCGCCTGGGAAATCACGACGGGACACTGGGACAACCATTCGTTCAACCAGAACAACTTTTACTTGTACGAGGACCCCGCAAGCGGGCTGATGCACTTCATGTCCTACGACGCCGACAATACCTTCGGTATCGATTGGTTCAACATCAACTGGGCCACGCGCGGAATCACGCAGTTTGGCACGTACCCGCTGTACACCAAGATCACCTCCAATCCAGCCGCCCAGCGTCGCCTCGGGCTGTTTTTGAGCGAGCTCGCAGAACTGGCCAACCCCGCGGCCTGGACGTCCCGCAACCAGCAGATTCGGGCCCAATTGGCCCCCTACGTCGAAGAAGACCCCTTTCGCAGCTTAGACTACGGCTACGATTCCCTGGACTTTTGGACTTCCCTCGACCAGGCAGCCGGGGCGCACGTGAAATCGGGCATTCATCCGTTCATGGCGACCCGATTGGCGTCCTCAGCCGTCCAAATTCCGCAAGGCAACGTGGAGCCGATCGTTTTTCCGCCGCGAATTGTCGGGCACGGCGCTTTAGGGAGCCTGCCGATCCAAGTTGAGGTGTGGGACGAGGCAACTCCGACGGTAACCCTTCACTACGAGCCGTTTGGCGGCTCCTGGCAGAGCCTCGTGCTCTGGGACGACGGGGGCCACTTCGACGAGGCCTCAGGCGACCGGCTCTACGGCGGACTCTTGACCGGCGTCTCCAACGGTTTTCGGTACTACGTGACGGCGAGCGACGACCAAGGCGCTTCCACGTCCGCCCCCTGCAGTCCGGCGAGCTGGACCACCTACGCGGCGCCCAACGTCGTACTCAACGAGGTGGCCAGCGCCAACGTGAACGGGCCCAGTGCCCCCAACGGCGCCAAAGAAGATTGGATTGAGCTCGCGAATCCCGGCAGTTCCGCAGCCAGCCTTAATGGCCTGTACCTGAGCGACAGCAAATCCAACTTGGGCAAGGCCAGCCTCAACGGCTACAGCGTTCCCGCTGGGGGGCGCCTCGTGCTGTGGGCCGCCGGTTCCAGCAGCTTCAACGGGGCCCTCCCCTTCAAACTGGACGCCCTCGGCGAAGGACTTTACCTGAGCAAGCAGGTCAGCGGACAATGGGTGGTGCTCGACGAGGTACGGCTGCCTCCGTTAATGGAGGACCAGTCGTTTGGCCGCCGTGCGGACTTCTCGTACACCTGGAGCGTGTTCGACCAGCACGCCAGCCCCAACGCACCCAACGCCGGCAGCTTAGGGGGCCTGATCGAGCCCGAAGGGCTGCGGCTGGTCGGTTTCCCCAACCCGTTTTCGGATCAGTTCACCCTGCGCAATCCGTTCTCGGAACCGATCGTAGTCGACGTCTACACGAGCCTTGGGCAACGCCTGGGCCAGTTCCGTGTGGAAGCTGCATCTGAAGCCACTTGGCGCGACGAGGGACCCGCCGGAATGCGCATATTCACCGCGCAAGGCCAGGTGCTTCAAGCGTTTAAGCGCGACTAGCCGCCCTTCGCCGGCGCAGCACGTCGTACCGAAGCCACACCGCCCAGGCCGCATACGCCGAGACCCGGAAGCCGACGTAACCGTCAAGGATTCCGCCCCGAAGCACAAAGTGCTTGAGAAACCGCCACGCGGGCTTGAGCAGCGTGTGGTAGGGCGTTACCACGGGCGTTCGGGCGTCGTAGTCACCGGCCTGCCACTCGGCGTAGCGGCGCAGCTTGGCTTCCCAAGTCGGCAAGTCCACAAAGGTGTTGTGGTTAAGGCGGTGGCGAAAACGGCCAATCGGACCGGAAGCCGTGATTTCAGCATGCACTTGCTTTGACTCGTAGCGGCACGCGTCGCGGCGAAATACGCGCACGACTTTATCGCCTTGCCAACCGGAGTAGCGCACCCGGCGCCCCATAAACCAATTGGCCCGGTAAAGCCAAAATCCGTCCTCAGGTCCTTCGGGTTGACTTCGCCACGCCCCAATTTCTCGGTGCAGTTCGGGACTGAGCCACTCGTCGGAGTCCAGGAGCAAAATCCACTCGTGCCCAGCTTGAGGTATCGCCCAGTTTTTTTGCGACGCGGAATTTTCGTAGTCCCGCTGCAGGATGCGCGCTCCGTACCGAGCAGCCACTTCAAGGCTGCCGTCGGTAGAGCCCGAATCCACCAGCAAAAGTTCGTCGTAGAGTCCGGCGCAGGACTCGATGCAGCGGGGCAACAGGTCCGCGGCATTTTGTGCCGGAATCAAAAGGGTTACGCGCTTCACGTGGCGCAAGGTAGCGCCTGCCGTAGGTTTGTAGGATCATGGACGGCCCTTACTGGACGCTAACCGACGCCTGCGAAGGCATCTGGAAGGACAAGGGATCCAGCTTCCACGCCCGCGTGGTTCGGGCCGAGCAGCCTGAGTCGGTGCACGAGGAACTGGCGGCCTGGACCGCCCTCCACCGCGGGGCACGCCACCACGCTTGGGCCTACCGACTGCGCGTGAATTCCGCCTTAGAGGAGCGAAGCCACGACGCCGGCGAACCCAGCCATTCCGCGGGCACTCCGATGCTCCACGCCCTGCAGTCGTTTGAAGTTCAGCAGTGCGCCGCCCGCGTAAGCCGGTACTACGGCGGGGTCAAATTGGGGGTGAGCGGCTTAATATCGGCCTACCGCGGTGCGGTTGAAGACGCGCTGTCGCGGGCCAACCGCCACGAAGTGCACCCTGAAGTCGAAGCGATTTTGGAACTGCCCTACGAACTCCTGGGCCGCATGGAAGCCGACGCGCAGGACGAGCGGATTCGATGGATTGATCGGGGATTTTCGGAGCGTGTGACGCTGCGCGTCGCCGTGCGGAAGGCCAGCGCCGAATTTTGGGCGCAGCGCTGGGAGCAGTGCTACCCCCTGCGCTGGAAGTGGGCTACAGATCGATGATGCTGCTTAGGGCCTCCGAAAATTCGGGCAAGAGACCGCTCAGGTAGGTCAATTCGGCGATGGGAAGTTCCAGCACCATGGAGTCTTCGGTGAAAATTACCTCCCAATGCTGGGATTCGTTCATGCGCAGCCCGCGGAGCGACAACACCAACGGAGCCTGCAGCACTTCTTCTTGCTTGGGCTCGGAACGCATGAGGACGCCTCCGCGCGTGAGCACGTACACGACGTCCCGCACCTCCTCGTGGGGTAGTACGTCGAGTGCTTCGTAAACGCCCAGGCGAATGTGCGCGGCAAGGGCTACGCGGTGGTCCAGCGACAGGAGGTCAAATGGAGGTACGCGCAACAGCTCGTCGGCCATTCGCTGGACGGCAATGTCCAAGGTCATGGCTTAGGGTATAGGGTACTTAAAGGTACACTTATTTTTTAAGAACCAAATACTAAGGCAACCGCGAGGGCGACGTAGAGGGCAAAGTACGCGAGGTACTTCACGCTCAGGGCCTCTCCAAACCGAATCTTGAAGGCTGAAAGGTTGACCAGCACATTGAAGTTGGTTAAGATGCTGTGCAGAATTACTCCGCCCCACCACAGCGCCGCGCCCGACAATGCCTGGGCTACCGAACTGAGGGCCGACTGTTCCAGCATACTCCGCCACAGGGACTTATCGGCCCAGGTCCCGAGCGGATTTCGCACGAACCACGCCAAGGACAACAGGAAAACGCCCCATTCGGTCACCAGCACCGTGGACCAAAAACCCCATTGGGCGATGGCCAAGCCGTAAAGCGGAAAATAGGTTCCCCAAATCAGGCCGACCGCGAACGGAAGTGCTTGCGCACGCCTCCCCTGCATCTGCCAAACCCCGCGGTCCCGCCAGAGCAGGACCGCTTGCGCTCCGAGGAGCACCGCTATGACGCCTATGCGCAACGGAGAAATGAGCTCGCCAAGCAGCCATCCGACGGCCACGGCCACGACGAGGTGAAGGCTGCCGCCAAAAAAAACCAACTGAGCGGGCATTGAACGAATGCTCAGCGTAAAGAGCATGAGCCCGAGTCCGCCCACGATGCCCAAGGCGAGCAGAAGACCTAATTTGGGCTCGAGGGCGGGGTAGCTTTCTGATATTCCGCCAGGAGCCAAGAGGGCCACTCCGGCATGAACCCAAATGAGAACAAGTGCAGAGCGCAGAAGAAGAAACCGCTGCGGATACGTGAGCATGCCGGGGCTCCGCCACAGCGTGTTTGCCCGTCCAAAGAGGAGCAAACTCAAGGTTTCGGCCGCGACGGCCAAAGCCAAAAGTGTGCTGGGGCTCAAGTTGGGGTACATTTCGTGTACCTGATGTAGGTTTGCAGCATGAGGTTCAAAGGTACTGCCCCTTATTTGGACGAGCTGCGGGCGGCCATTCAGCGGCAATTTGGCCGGAGCATTCGCACGAAAACAGACTGCCAGCAACTCGAGGACCGGCTGTTTGAGGTTACCGGACACCTCGTTTCCTACAACACTCTGCGGCGCTTTTTTGGCTTGGTCCCCGGCGGCGAAACGCGTTTGGGAGTTTTAGATATTTTAAGCGCCTACTGCGGC
Organism: Bacteroidota bacterium; assembly: GCA_041179465.1. Classification (GTDB taxonomy): domain Bacteria; phylum Bacteroidota; class Bacteroidia; order Flavobacteriales; family Schleiferiaceae; genus TMED14. Next base: position 12,160 of record JBEGTJ010000035.1, read on the forward strand.
TACGCGGACTACGCCGCCTTCAAAACGGACGTCAGCCGCTTCAGCTACTATTTTGACTGGACGCAAACGGTCGACAAGCTGACGTGGTCCGAAGCCGAGCGCGACGCCTTATTTGACCGAATTCGAAACGAAGATTTTAACGCACAGTCCATCTTTCTGTGGATCCTGTACAAGGTCACTACCCACGAACCGATTTCGTCCTGGGCGTTTTGGCTGGATCACCCGATGTGGACCGAGGGATTTTTGCGCAAAGCGCAGCTCGTGTTTTTCTCAAACACTCTGGCAGACGAATTCCGCGAGCGACTTTCCACCGCCGAAGCCTGCCGCGAACTGCACCAAAATCCGGCCGCATTTCGCTGGGTAACGCACTTTTTTGCGGACTACGAAACCATTCAGCACGGCTACATGGCGAACGCGCTCGATGCCATGGCCCAGCGCATTGAGGTTCCGCTTTACTACCACGGAATGCGCATCATGCAAAACTACTTGGCCGGCACGTGGGATTCCATACTTCCCCACGCGCGGGCCGTACTTGCTGAGGGCTACCATTCAGAAACCTACCCCATTCTGATCAGCCGCTATTTTCAGGCCCGTTTTTGGGTCTACTACCTGGACCACGGAGGATGGGACCCCGAGTTGACCCACGACTACCTTCAGACCTTGGCCGCTACCCCTTCACCCTACCACCATTTGCTCGGAATGGAGTTTTTGCCGGTCGTTGCGGCCATGGGATACACGGCGCCCGTGGTCCGCATCATGGAAACCCAGTCGATGCACCTCGACGTGCGCAGTACCTGGTCCGCAGCCGTGGACGCCGACCTCAGCCGACTGGCCTTTATGCTTTCGCTTGCGCGGAACGGAGACCTTCCTCAGTACGAGTCCCACCGCGCCAAGCTCAAACCCGACTTCTGGTATAAGGCCTACCGAAGCTACCTTCAAGCCATTTACTACGGATGTTCCGTGCTCGCAGGGGCACCGTTAACCACGTTGCGCACGAGTTTTTATCATTTTCCGGGTTTGGAACGTGCGTTGGGCACCGAAAAAAAAGCCCCTTTCGGGGCTTAGGGTTTGGTGTGAGGCCGCAAAAAGGCCTAGACAAAGGTGGTACAATAGGTGTACCTAGATGGGTACGAATCGGGTACATTTATTCAGGCAGCCGGTACACCCAACCCTTTTCGCGCGGCTGGGCGACTACCTGTCCCCAGTGCAGCAAAACCGCGAGGCCGTCCTCCACGTCGCGAATCGGAAGGCCCGAAGTTCGAGCGAGCCGGGAGGCCGTGCAGGCTTCTTCGGCATCGAGCAGCGGAATGAGTGCCAGGTGATTCACGTTGGCTTGGGTTTCAGACTGCGCCCTCAGCTTGATTTCTTCGAGGAGCACGCGGTTGGCCCGGTAGTTGGCGGCACCGCGCCGCACATAAACGGTCCAGGCTTCGTCCTCTTCTTCGCAGGCTGCGTGGGGAGCGTTTTTTGAGGCCGGAACTTCGACTACGAGTACCTCTTTGCCGTCCTGACGCTCAATTCGGGCAGTAAAAGGAACTTCAGGGCGCGCGAATCGCTGGGCGGCTCCTTCGATCATGTAGGCTTCTTCTTCAGCTCGGCACCCCGCCACGGAGCCGTTGTCGCGCACGCCCACCATCAAGGTACCGCCCGCTCCGTTGGCAAAAGCCACCAAGGTCCGGGCGATTTTGCGCTGGCGGTCAATCCGCAACTTAAATTCTAGAATTTCAGACTCGACTCGCTGCATATCAGATGAAGGTAAAACGTACCTTGAGGGTATGAAGTTCATGAGTGAATTTAGGCAGTTTGCGCTGAAGCGAAACGCCCTTGACCTCGCCATTGGGGTGGTGCTCGGCGCGGCGTTTCAGCGCGTGGTCGACGCGCTGGTCAACGAAGTGTTAATGCCGCCCCTCACCTGGCTTTCGGGCAACGTCGATACCGGTTCATGGACGATCAAATTGGGCCCGATTCCGATAGGGATTGGGAGTTTAATCAACGCCGTCCTTCAATTTGGCTTGATTTCGTTCTCCGTATTCATTCTGGTTCAAGCCCTGAACCGCATTCACCGCCGCAACGCAGAACATCCGAGCAGTGAACCGAGTGCGGATTCGGCGGTTGAGGTACTGCGCGAAATTCGCGACCTTCTCAAAAAAGAGCCCAAATCATGAGCAATCCTGAAACCTCAAGCAGCGTCGACATCTTTAACAACGCACCTAAGCACGGGTACGAAGAACCGGCCGCCGCCGTCGACGCCCAAGCCTTCACCGACGTCGTGGAAAGCCGCCGGAGTGTGCGCGTGTTTACCGACGAACCCATTCCCGAAGAGGTGATGCGCGAGTGCCTGCGGCTCGCCCTGCTGGCCCCCAACTCGAGCAATCTGCAAACTTGGGATTTTTATTGGGTGCGGACGCCCGAGAAAAAAGCGGCTCTCGTGACGTACTGCCTCAATCAACCTGCCGCGCGCACGGCCCAAGAACTCGTAGTGGCGGTGGCCCGACCGGACCGCTGGCGCGAAACCAACGCGCTCATGCTGAACAAATTCGACGAAAGCCGCAAAGTTCGCCTGAAGGCCGCATACCAATACTACCGCAAAATCGTACCGCTGGCCTACGACATGGGCCCGCTTGGAATCTACGGGCCGTTCAAAACGCTTTGGGTGGCGCTGGTGGGATGGTTCAAACCCATTCCGCGCGGACCCTTCTCGCGGAGTGGAATGGCCATTTGGGCGCACAAGTCCACCGCCCTAGCCTGCGAAAACCTGATGCTCGCCCTGCGCGCCCATGGATTCGACAGCTGCCCGATGGAGGGCATGGACGGCGCGCGCGTCAAGCGCCTATTGGGTTTGCCCCGCGGGGCCCAAGTTTGTATGGTGATATCTGCCGGCAAACGGTCCCCCGAAGGCGTTTACGGCCCTAGAGTTCGCTTTGACCGCGACCTCTTCGTGCACGAGGTTTAGTGGCCCTTTGAGGTGGGACCGCCCCCGCGGACTTTACCGCGTATGTTGAGGAGTTCCACGCCTAGAGAAAACCCTACGGCCATGTAGATGTAGGCCTTGGGCACATGGTAGCCCGCGGCTTCGGCAACGAGCATAAACCCGATGAGAATCAAAAAGGCAAGCGCCAGAATCTGAAGCGACGGGTGGCGCTCAATCACCTTGGACACCGGTCCGCTGAACTGGAGCATCACGAACATGGCCACTACAATGGCGGCAATCATGATGCGCAGGTCCTCGGTCATCCCGATCGCAGTCAAAATGGAATCAAAGCTGAAGACGATGTCGAGCAAGGCGATCTGCACGATGATTCCTGCGAAGCTCTTGGCCACATTGGAATCCTGGCCGTGCTGGGCTCCGCCCGCCTCGGTAATCTCGTAGATTTCCTTGGTGGACTTCCACAGAAGGAACACTCCTCCCGCGAGCAGCACCAAGTCGCGCCCGCTGACGGGATGCTCGCCCAGCCGGAAGAGTTCTTCTTGGAACCCCATGATCCACGTGATGGACAGCAGCATCAGCACGCGAAAGACCAAGGCCAGGGCAATCCCCAGGGTACGGGCTTTTTTGCGAATCTCCTCGGGCAACTTGTTGGTCAAGATGCTGATGAAGATGATGTTATCGATTCCGAGCACGACCTCCAAAAAGGCCAGCGTTAAAAAGGCAAGTACGAGTTCCACGCAGCAAAGGTATCAGTCGATGACGGCTACTTGAACACGGCGCGGACGATCCATTTCGGTCCACTGCATCCAGTAGAGACCTGCGGGAACCGCCGGCATCACGAGCGCGCCGTCTTCCGTCGTCTGAATTCCCAAGCTCCGGCCGTCCGCGGTAAACAGCGACACCGTCTCGGGGTTCACTGCCGCACCGCCCATCCAGTACATGGGCGCACCCGAACGAATCGGGTTCGGCGCCCAATATCCCGTTTGCGCCTCGCCTTCGATGGATCCCAGTTCGCGCAAGCTGTGGTATACGGTGTCGGTAATTCCGCACGAGGCCGAAACAATCAGGCGTACCGTGTAACCCAGCTGAGCCACCGGATAGGTGTGGTTAATGATTGGGCCGCCGACGCTGGCCGTTCCGTCGCCCCACAGCCAGTTGTACTGGGTGGCACCGGTCGTGGCGCTGGCGTCAAACTCCATTTGCATGCCGCTGCCATTAGACAGCAGCACCCGGAACGTGAAGTACCCCACAGGCTTCGAACACACCACAACGGTCAGCGTCTGCGAATAGGTATTTCCGCAGTTGTCGGTAGCTGAAACGATGACGGTGTAGGTGCCTCCGCTCGTGTAGGTGTGGCTTGGAGCGGCCCCGCTGCCGGTGCCGCCGTCGCCAAAGTTCCAAGTTATCGACGTAAACTGTCCGGGATCAGTCGGACCGGTAAAGCCCACCACCAGGCCGTTGGCGCTGTGGCTTACGCTGCCGAGTCCGCCCGTGCACACATTTATCGTGTCCACCAGGGTGTCGATTTGGCCGCAGCCGTCGGTCACCACCAACGTAATGGGGTACGAACCAAAGCTACTGAAGGTGTGGCTCGCCGTTACGCCCGAGCCCGTAGCTCCGCCGCCAAAGTTCCACGCATACGTTGAAATGGTTCCCACCGAAGTCGCTCCACTGAAATTCACGGTCAGGCCGGTGGCCGTGGTGGTAAAGGCCGCTGCGGGCGGAGGACAAGGATTGCTGCAGTCTGCGGTGTCGGTAAACTTGATGCCGGTGGTGAGGTTCGGGCCGCCCGTGGCCTCGCTGTGTACCACAGTTCCGGTAGCGTCCCTAAAAATCCAGCCGCATTCGTTGCTCCAGTTGCCCCGGTTCACAAAGCGGAGCTGCACCACGTCGTTGTCGCACACGGGAATCACAAACGAGGCCGCCGTGTCGGTAGCCCCAGGCAGCGTGTAGGACGTGGCTGTGCCGTTGATGACCACTTCGAGGGCGTGGAAGAGCGTGCCTTGGGGATTGGTCCGCCAGCCGTCGCCAAACGAGTCGCGGAGCTTGAGGTTGTACACGCAGCCGTTAGGGCAATTGAACGTCGAGAACTGAGCCGGACCGAACTTGGTCGAAGTCAAACCTCCGGCGCAGCTGTCGTAGACGTAGGCATGGTAGCTCTGTCCTTGGGTCAGTCCGGTCAGCACAAAGGGGTTGCTGGTGGTCTTGACCAAGGTTCCGCTTCCGGGAGTAAATCCTACGGGGCCGTACTCAATGGTGGCGGTGCCGTTCCCTGAATTCGTGAAGGCTACTGAAGCCGTAGTTGCGGTCAACGGCGTAACGGTAAGGGCCGTCGGCGGCGGGCAAGGCGGGGCATTTTTCACCGAAAAGTCGTCGATGGCAATGTCGGCTTGCGTCGCCGGCGTGCTGCCCAAGGTCCGCGAGCGGAACCGAATCCGCACGGTTTGGTTGCCGTACGCCGTCAAGGAAACGACGCGCTCGTTCCACTGGGCACCTTGAGCGCCCACGATGGAATCGATCACCACAAACGGCGAAGTGGAGGATCCGGTTTGCACCTCGACGGAAAGCGAGCCCACGGTCGCCCCCTGCATGTGGTACCAAAAGCGGAGCTCCGGGGCCGTAAGGGCCGAAAGAATGATTTGCGGCGAAGTCAGCGTTGCGACCCGCACCGAACCTGCGGGGTTTCCAAAGCCACCTTCGGTGTAGACGTACTTGCCCAATCCCGTGGTGTGGTCGTTGTCGGGACCCGTGTTGGCCGTGGGTGTTGCCCCTTGCCCCCCGCCCCAGTGGTAGGTCGGAGTGGTGCCGCTGCTCGTCGGAATACGGGTCCAGCACGCACCAATCGTCGAATTC
>JBEGTJ010000036.1:0-17838 GCA_041179465.1 Bacteroidota bacterium
CCCCGCGCACACGATGAGGTGCGCACCTCGGACCAATCCGTTGCGGGTGGCCACACCTTCAGGGGTGAAGCCGGTTGCGGTGGTTTGGAGCCGCACGATGGCCCGACTCGACCGCAGGAGCGCTTCAGCTACGTCGGCGTAGTGAATGATGCCGGTTTGCGGAACCAGCAAAGCCTTCGTGGCCCTCAGGTGGGGTTCGCGCTCGCGGAGTTCGCGCTCGTCGAGGTAGCGCAGGCCTTCCAGCCCGTTTTCCATGCCCCGAAGGCGCAGGGTTTCAAGCCGGGCCTCCTCCTCAGCGCCCACGGCCGCCACAACCTTGCCGCAAACCTCGTGGGAAACTCCGTGCTCCTGCGCAAAGCGGAGCATTTGGCCGTACCCGTCAAGGCAGGTGCGGGCCTTGAGCGATCCCGGCTTGTAGTACAGCCCCGAATGGATCACGCCGCTGTTCCGCCCCGTCTGATGCTGGGCGACACCGCCCTCTTTTTCGAGCACCGCAATCTTGGACTTGGGGTGGGCCTGCGCCAGTTTGTGGGCGACGGCGCTGCCGACGATGCCTCCGCCGACCACAATAAAATCAAACTGCTCCATGGGCATCAAAAGTAACGCCCGCCGCGGTGCCATACCGGGCGGGCGTCAGACTAAAATCGCGCACTTACTGGGGCATTCCCGCGCGCACCCAGCGCTGAAGCAGCGCGACGTTGCAGGCGCTCATGGCCCCAGCCGGCGGCATTAGAGCACGTCCGTTGGACCCGCTAAGGGCGTCGACGAGGCCCGAAGCGTTCACGGCGTTCACCGTCTGGGCATAGGTTCCGAGCGAAACACCTCCCGACGGGGCCGCACCTTGGTGGCAACCCACGCAATTGGCCTGAATCATGGGGGCAATCACCGCGGAATACGTGGTCGCCGACGTGGAGTCGCAGGCCCCGGCGCAATTGGTTTCCTTGGCTCCTTGAACGATCCACAGGCGAATGCGCTCCTTTTGCGCGGAACTCAAGGCGGCCATCGGCGGCGGTGGCATTAAATCGTCTCCCGTTTCAAACAGCACCTCGTAGAGTTCGCTGTCGTTGGGGTCTCCCGGTTTGACCTCCTCCATGATACCCGCATAGGACGAGAGGTCCAGGCCGTCGGCCGGATAGGGTCCCACGTGGCAGCCGCTCATGGCGCAGTTCGACTGGATCATCGGGTAAATTTCGTTGGTGAAATCCACGATTCCCGGGTCGCAGGGCTGGGGCTCAGGGTCGGGTACCGGGGGCAAATGCGTGCACGAAGCCAGAAGCCCCAGGCTCAACGAAGCAATAAACTTTTTCATCGCAGTTCTTTGGGTTTGACGTGGGTGAATACCCGTGAAATGTTGAAGCCGAGGAACAAATCCCCGTTGGCCCAGGAGCCTGGAGTCTGCATCATCCACTGCGGATCGGCCATCGACCGGGCGTTGGTCACGTGAAACTGAAATACGTGCCCCCCTGTTTCGAGGTCGAGTCCGACGCTGAGCGGCATGTGGGTTCCGGCCAACGGCGTCTGGCGGAACATCGTCTCGGCCGTAAGCGCCATGCGCTGCGTGAGCTTATAGCGTCCGCTCAGGCCCAGGCCGAGCTGGTCGTTGCGGTCGCTCGCCAGCGGAACCAAGTTGAAGTGGACCAGCGTGGGCGCCACCTGAAGCGAAACCTTGTCGTTCAGCTTGCGCGCCACCATCAGTTGGTGGGCGTACGCCAGGCGGTCCGTAAAATAATGATCGAATCCGTCGGTAAACGGAACCGTCGTCAGCGTCATCGAGGAGTACCACACGACCGACACCGGACTGTTCAGGCCCTTGCCGCCCTTAGATTGACGAAGCAGCCGAAGCTTGGTGAATCCGTCGTAGGTTTTGCTTCCCGACGAACGGCCCATCCCGACGTTTAGCCAGGGCACGGGGTTGTAGGAATACTCGAAGCGAATCTGGGCCACGTCCATCCCAAAGAGGTTGTAGAGCGGCTTGTCGTTCAGCGCGCCAAAACGGTGGCCCACAATGAACTGACCTACGCCGGCACCCGGCATTTCTACGGTCGATCCGTTCACGAGCTTGGTGCCCTTGAACGTGGCAAAGGCGTACTGCTTGGGGGCCTCGGGCTCCAGTGCCCCCAACTCCGCCAGCAAATCGTCTTGCGCCCACAAAGCCCACGAACTGCAGGCCAGGAGTCCAAACAGCAACCTACGCACCCTTCAGCGTCGATTTTACCGTGACCTTGACCACTTCGGCGACTTTGGACACCACCAGCGTCGGAATCTCGATGCCGTAGTCCGCCGTGCGCACGCTGAACTCGCTCTCGATGCTGACCGATCCGTCTTTGTTCACGGTAATGGTTACCGGGATAGAAACGTCTTTAGTTACGCCGTGAATCTCCATTTGGCCCTTGATGCCGCCCTTGTAGGTGGCCGGCTTTTTCCAGTCTGTCACTCCGCCAATCTTGGCCTTGAGCGTTGCCTTAGGGAACTTGGTCGACTCCATGTAGTTTTCGTTGAAGTGCTCCTGCATCAGGGCGCGCTTGAACGTAAACGACTGAATTTGCAGCTGCCATACCGCCTCGTTGGTTTCGGTATTGAGGATTCCTACGGCGTTGTTGAGTACCGCGTCAATGTCCTCAACGGGCGTAGACGCGTTGATGTGCACCTGCGTGTCTTTGCTGGTCAGCTTTTGCGCCGAGGCGATGAGGCTCACCGTCACGGCGGCCAGGGTCAGGAACTTTTTCATGTTAGTTGGGTAAGGCGCCGCCCCGCTCCCAGACGCGGACTTTGGCTTGGCTGCAGTTCGACAAGGGCCCACTGGGGGGCATGGCAAGCGGGTCCCCTGCTCCGCGCTGAATGCGGTCCAACAGGCTGCCGTTAAGGGCGGAATTTTGCACGTTCGCGTGCGTGCTCAGGTCGAGGCCACCATTGGCGCTCGCCCCTTGGTGGCAGCCGAGGCACTGCGACTGAATCATGGGCTGCACGTCGAGGGTCCAGGTCGCAGTTGAGTCGCAGGTTCCGCCCGTGCCGTACAGCTGCTCGGCGTTGTCGTAGTAGCAGCTCGACGAAACGGCCGCCGCGCCCGCGAGGAGAAAAATAACCGAAAACGTTCTAAGCATACCCTAAAGATACAAGGTTTGTGCCACTACTTCTTCCACGGAACCCGGGACCAAAGCACGACGGCGACGGCAAAAAAGCCCGAAAGCAACACCGCGGCGAGGCGCAAATCGCCGGTCAGCGTCTCGAGCCAGCCCACGGCGACCATTCCGACTACAGTCGCCAGTTTTTCGGCGACGTCAAAGAAGCTGAAGTACACCACATGTTCTTCGGCCGGCGGGAGCAGCTGGCTGAAGGTGGAGCGGGCGAGCGACTGAATTCCGCCCAAGACCAGTCCCACCCCTGCGCCAAGGAGGTAAAACTGCAGTTCGCTCTGAATGAAGTAGGCCATTAAGCTGATGAGCATCCACAGGGCGCCAGTCACCAAAAGGGCCCGAATGTTGCCCACAAGGCCGCTCAGGCGGGCGAAGAGCCAAGATCCAAGCATGCCCACAAACTGAATGAGCAGAATGGTCGTGATGAGCGAGGAGGTTTCGAGGTGAAGCGCCTCTTTGCCAAAGAGGGTGGCAATTAAAATCACCGTCTGAACCCCCGCGGACGCAAAGAAAAATCCCAACACGAAGCGTTCGAGGCCGGCCGTCGCGCGAAAGGACCGCGCCACGTCAAAGAGCTGCTGGTAGGCCGCGCGAATCCATCCCTTTTGGCGGTCGCCGACCGCACGGCCTTCGGGCAGTCGGCGCAAGCTGTATTCCCCCCAGCCCAGCCACCAGATGCCGACCGCTACAAAGGTGAAGCGCGTGATCAATCCGGGACCGTCGAGCCCCAACCACGCGGGGTTTTGAATGAAGGCCAAGGCCACGATGAGCATCAGGGCCGAACCCAAATAACCCAAGGCAAATCCTCGGGCGCTGAGCGCGTCCTGCTCTGCGGGCGCGGCGATCTCGGGCAGGTAGCTGTTGTAGAACACGAGGCTTCCGGCAAAGGCAATCGACGCGACAAAGGGGGTTAGGAGTCCGAGGATCAGCGCATCAGCCGTGAAAAAGTACATGGCGAAGCAGGCCAAGGTTCCGCTGTAAATGAAGCGGCGCATGAAGGCCTTCTTGCTCCCCGACACCTCGGCGAGCGCGCTGAGGTAGGGCGTTCCCAGGCTCACCACCAGGTAGGCCGCCGCCATCACAAAGGTGTAGGCGGCCGTGGTGCTGAAGGTGATACCGAGCAGGCGAAAGTCGGAGCGTCCCGCGGCCTCCATGACTGCGCTGTAGTAAATGGGAAAAATGGCCGTGCCAATCACCAGGGAGTAGCTGGAATTGGCCCAGTCGTACATGGCCCACCCGTGGTGAACTCTTCGTGTGGCGGCGTCGTGGTGCATCGTTTCCCGAAAGTAGGGCATTTTGCCCGCGCCTGCAGCCGAGGCGCCCCCACGGGGCAAAAAAAACTCCGGCACCCTCACGGGGCCGGAGCGCAGAGGTACGCCGTTGGGCTTACTTCTCAATCATATTCAGCGCCGAACCGGCCTTAAACCACGCGATTTGCTGCGCGTTGTAGGTGTGGTTCGCCAAAATGCGGTCCTCGCTGCCGTCGGCGTGGCGGAACACCAGAGTCAACGGCTTACCTGGAGCAAAATCCGTGAGGTCGGCGAAGTCCACGACGTCGCGTTCTTGAATCTTGTCGTAGTCGGCCTCGTTCGCAAACGTCAGCGCGAGCATGCCCTGCTTCTTGAGGTTGGTCTCGTGAATGCGCGCAAAGCTCTTCACCAGCACCGCGCGCACGCCGAGGTGGCGGGGCTGCATGGCGGCGTGCTCGCGCGACGATCCTTCACCGTAGTTCTGGTCGCCGACCACGAGCGTGGGAATGCCCGCGGCCTTGTAGGCGCGCTGCACAGCCGGAACTTCTCCGTATTCGCCGGTGAGCTGATTGAGCACCTTGTTGGTTTCGCCGTTGAAGGCGTTGACCGCGCCGATCAGCGTGTTGTTGGCGATGTTGTCGAGGTGTCCGCGGTAGCGCAACCAAGGGCCCGCCATCGAAATGTGGTCCGTGGTGCACTTGCCCTGAGCCTTGATCAGCACCTTGGCGCCGGTGAGGTTGGTGCCGTCCCAAGCCGCGAAGGGCTCGAGGAGCTGCAAGCGCTGGCTCTCCGGCTTGACGTCGACTACCACCGAGCTTCCGTCTTCAGCCGGAGCCTGGTAGCCCGCGTCCTCGACCGCATATCCGCGGGAAGGCAGCTCGTCGCCGCTCGGCGGGTCCAGCATGACGCGTTCGCCGTTGGTGTTCACCAAAGTGTCTTTGAGCGGATTAAACCCAAGGTCCCCCGCAATCGCCAGGGCCGTCACGAGTTCGGGCGAAGCCACAAAAGCATGGGTGTTGGGGTTTCCGTCGGCGCGCTTGCTGAAGTTGCGGTTGAAGGAGTGCACGATGGTATTCTTCTCCTGCTTGTCGGCACCTTCGCGAGCCCACTGCCCAATGCAGGGTCCGCATGCGTTGGCAAACACTTTTCCGCCGATTTCTTCAAAATCACTCAAGAGTCCGTCGCGCTCGGCCGTGAAACGCACCTGTTCCGAACCCGGAGTGATGCTGTATTCGGCCGCCACCTTGAGGTTCTTAGCCTTGGCTTGGCGGGCCACCGAGGCGGCGCGGGTCATGTCTTCGTACGACGAATTGGTGCACGAGCCAATCAAGCCCACCTCGACCTTCAGGGGCCAACCGTTCTTTTCGGCGAGGGCACGCACTTCAGAGATGGGCGTTGCCAAGTCGGGCGTGAACGGACCGTTCAAGTGGGGCTCTAGGGTGCTCAGGTCGATTTCGATGACTTGATCAAAGTACTTCGAGGGGTCGGCGTAGACTTCGGCGTCGCCGGTGAGCTCCGCCCGAAGTCCGTTGGCCAAATCGGCCACGGCGGCACGGCCCGTGGCGCGCAGGTAGCGCTCCATACTGTCGTCGTAGCCAAACGTGGAGGTGGTGGCACCCACTTCAGCGCCCATGTTGCAGATGGTTCCTTTTCCGGTGCAGCTGAGGGACTCCGCGCCGTCGCCGAAGTACTCAATGATGGCGCCGGTTCCGCCCTTAACCGTCAAAATGCCGGCCACCTTCAAAATGACGTCTTTGGCCGAGGTCCAACCGCTCATGCGCCCGGTGAGCTTGACCCCGATGAGTTTGGGGAACTTGAGCTCCCAAGGCATGCCCGCCATCACGTCGACCGCGTCGGCGCCGCCCACGCCAATGGCGACCATACCGAGGCCGCCTGCGTTCACGGTGTGCGAATCCGTACCGATCATCATGCCGCCGGGGAAGGCGTAGTTTTCTAAAACCACCTGGTGGATGATGCCGGCGCCCGGCTTCCAAAAGCCAATGCCGTACTTGTTCGAAACCGAAGCCAAGAAGTTGAATACCTCATTGGATTTGTTGATCGACTCCTGAAGGTCGGTGGTGGCACCCACGCGGGCCTGAATCAAGTGGTCGCAGTGGACCGTAGAGGGCACCGCTACTTTTTTGCGGCCGGCCGACATGAACTGCAGCAGGGCCATTTGGGCCGTCGCGTCCTGCATGGCCACGCGGTCTGGGGCAAAGTCGACGTACGAGGCTCCGCGCTGGAACGCCTCCTTGGCCTCGCCCTCCCAAAGGTGGGCGTACAAAATTTTCTCAGAAAGGGTCAGTGGGCGACCCAGCACGTTGCGGGCGGCAGTTACTTTGGCCTCATACCCAGCGTAAAACGCGTGAATTTTATCAAGATCAAAAACCATAATTGCGGAATTTTTACAAAATTACGCCGCAAATCGCCGTTTTTGTCTGCGATTTTTCAAGAAATCACGCAGAAATTCTAAAATTTTCGCTCGTCAGTGCAGGGTGCGGAACGGGAAGCTCCACGCGCCCTCGGCGCCCTCCGTGCCCACCCAGTAGGTGCCCGCGGGAAGGAAGTGGGTCGGCAGGCTGAGTTCGGCGCCGTCCCAGGTTCCGCGCAGGAATACGCGTCCCGAAGCGTCCACGACGACGAAGGAACGGGGGTGTTGGGTTTGGGCGCGGACAAGGCGAATGCGGTCGGGGGACTGGGCCCACGTGTAGCCCGCGAGGCTGCGGTTCTCGTCGACCCCGATCCAGATGTGGCCGGCGAACATCAGGCTGTCGTCGGCGGCCTGAAATCCCGCGTCTTTAAGGGTGAAGGACTTGCCGTCGGCCGCAATGGCGAGGCGCACCCAGCCGTTGACCACGGTGTCGTTCACGTTGCGGCGCACCGCGAGGAATCCGTCGGTGTAGGGGGCCTGCCACTGTGCGAAGGGGTCGTGCTGTCCGGCGTAGCGGTAGTCGAGGTACCCCAAGAAGGTCGGCGTCGCGAAGCCCTGCCAAAGCGAGGAAGAGCGCGAAATGGAATCCCCCACCGCCAGTCGGTCGGGGTAGTAGTACGAGCCGCGCTTTTGTCCGGCAACCTGAATGCGTGCGCTGTCCAGCGGCGAAACATAGACCACCGACATCAATCCGGTGCTTCCCGTGTCGCGCATCAGCGTGAAGCGCAGGTCCTTAACGCTGTCGTTATTGAAGTCCACGTCGGCAAAACCCAGGTTGGTGGCTACCGTGGTATCGGTAAAATCGTGGTAGACGTACTGGGCGCTTGCCACGGAAATTCCGGCAAACCACAGCACAAACGCGGCATAAATCTTGGTCATTTCGGCTGCAAAGGTGCAAAATGTAGACCACGCACGCACCATTATCTTTACACTTACCTATGGCCCGTCTTTCTGCACCCGTACTCCTCGAAGCCTTGCGCATGGCCGTGCAGGCGCTGCAGGCCCAAATGCTGCGGGCGGTGCTCACGGCGCTGATCATCGCCATCGGGATCACTGCGCTCGTCGGAATGCTGACGGCAACCAGCGTCATGGAGGGCTCGATCACGAAGCAGTTTTCGAGCATGGGCGCGACGACGTTCACCATCCAGCAGGGCGGAATGCAAATCCAAATTGGCCGGCGCGGCATCAAAGAGAAGCCCCAACCCCCTATTCCACTGCTCCAGGCCCTCAAGCTGCGCGACCGAATGGCCGCCGAAGGATGGGTCGCGAGCGTAGGCGACAACGTCGCGGGAGCCATGGAGGTGCAGCACGAGGGCGTCAAAACCAACCCCAACGTCAACATTCACGCAGCCGACGCCGACTATCCGGCCACGCAGGGCCTCGAGGTGGCCGAAGGACGGTTCTTTTCTTCGGCCGAGCAAAACGAGGCCCGCGCCGTGGCGGTGCTGGGTTCCGACGTGGCCGGCAAGCTGTTTCCCGAAGGCGGCGCTTTGGGCAAAGTGATTCGCGTGGGCGCGAAACCCTACGCGGTCGTTGGCGTGACCGCACCCAAAGGGAGCAGTTCGTTTATGTCCAGCGACCAAGTGGTCTACTTGCCTTTGCGCACTGCCCACTTGGCCTTTGCGGACCCCTCCGCGAGCTACGTAATCAGCATTAAAGCGCCTGACGCGGAATCGCTGGACGCCAGCATCGCCCGCGCGACCGCCGTGATGCGCTCGGTGCGCCGCCTCAAGCCGGGCGCCGAAGACAACTTTAACGTGCGCCGAAGCGACAGCATCTCAGCCATGCTGATCGAGTCGCTGAGCTCGGTAAGCACGGGAGCCGCCCTGATCGCGCTCATCACCCTCCTCGGAGCCTCGATCGCCCTGATGAACATCATGCTCGTCAGCGTCACTGAGCGCACCCGAGAAATCGGCACCCGCAAGGCCTTGGGCGCCAGCGCGCAGGTAATCGTCGTGCAGTTTTTGGCCGAAGCGGTGCTCGTCAGCGTGCTGGGCGGCGTCGCCGGAATCATTTTGGGGCTGGCCGTGGGCAACGGTTTGGCCTTTGCCATGAATGCCGACACCGTCTTCCCCATTCAGTGGATGCTTTTGGCCCTCGCCGTTTCGGTGGCCGTCGGCATTCTTTCGGGCTGGTATCCCGCCAAAAAGGCGGCCGCCCTCGACCCCATTGAAGCGCTTCGGTATGAATGACGTGCGCGAGGTTTCAGCCCACGATCCCTGGTGGAAGACGAATCGCGCGAGCGTTCGCCAAGGCCGGTCGCTTTCGCTCGCCTTTGCCCGTAGGGACCTGCAGCTGCGCTACACGCAAACCCGACTGGGTTGGCTTTGGGCCGTCGTGCAGCCTGTGGCCCTGATCGCGGCCCTCACCGTCGTCTTGGGGCGCGTGTTTGGCCTTCCGCCCGAAGGCATCCGGCAGTTTGGGCTGAACCTAGCGGTGGCCCTACCCGGGTGGATCTGGTTTCAATTTACGGTCAGCCAAGGCGCCCAGAGCTTGATTGCCAACCAGGCCCTCGTCAGCAAATCGGCTTTTCCTCGGTCGGCCCTCGCCAACGCCAAGGCCATAGTGGGCTTGGTAGACTTTGCCGTGGGATCGTCGGTGGTCTTGCTGGGCCTCATGCTCACTGGAGAGGCCCAAACTTCGGCCCTGGTGCGCGTTCCCTTGGCGGCAGCGTACACCGCGGTGGCGGCACTGGGGTGGGCCTACTTGCTCGCCGCCGTGAGCGTGCGCCGGCGCGACGTGCTCGCCGTGCTGCCGATGCTCCTGCAAATTTTGTTTTTCGTCAGTCCCGTCGCCCTGCCTTCGGCCAACTTTGAGCCCAAGGGCTGGGGGCTGCTGTATTGGTTCAATCCGGCCGTGGCCATGGCCGACGCCTACCGATGGGCCTGGTTGGGGTGGGACGTGTGGCAGCCCGCCCACGCCCTTTCGTTTGCTTCGGGCGGACTTTCCTTCGCTGCGGGCATATTGGCTTTACGCTGGCGCGCGCGCCGACTCAACGAGTTTTTGGGATGAGTCCGCGCATTCAGGCCGTGAACCTCGGCAAAAACTTGGGAGGGCGCTGGGCCCTGCGGCGCCTCGACCTGCAGCTGAACGAGGGCGAAGTCCTCGGCATCGTCGGAGCGAACGGCGCCGGCAAGTCCACGCTCCTGAAGACATTGAGCGGACTTCTGCACCCGGACGAGGGCAGCTACCGCGTGCGGGGCAGCCTCGCCAGCCTCCTCGAGGTGGGCACGGGCTTTCATCCCGACTTAAGCGGACGCGAAAACGCCTTTTTGCGGGGCGCCTTGCTCGGACTGAGCCGTGCGGAGGTTGCCGCACTTCTACCTGAAATTGCCGCCTTCGCCGGGGTGACGGACCGGCTGGACGAACCCGTCAAGTACTACTCGAGCGGCATGCAGCTCCGCCTCGGCTTTTCGGTAGCGGCCCACTTGCCCGCCGACACCTTGATTGTGGACGAGGTGCTGGCCGTCGGTGACGCGGCATTCCAGGCCAAGAGTTTGTCGTTCCTGGAGTCCACCTGGCGCGCTTCGGGGCGCAGCGTGGTGTACGTGGCCCACCAGCTCAGCCAGGTTCGCCGCTTGTGCGACCGGGTGATGTGGCTGGACCATGGGGTGCTCCGCATGGAAGGGTCCGCTGACGAGGTCTGCGACGCCTACCTCGCCAGCCAACTCGAAGCGCCTACGGCGTGGCCCGAACCGCAGGAGCGCCCTGGACTCGGCGGCGTGCGGGCCGCGCAACTCCAGCTCGAAGGGCCCTGGGTCACGGGGAAACCCGCCTTGGTCCGCGTGGCCTGGGATGCGGGGCAACCCTTGGGTCCGATCGACCTGAGGATCAGCGTCGAGCGACCCGACGGCAGTGCCGTAACCCTTTGGAGCAGCCTGCATTCCGGGCTTGCCGAGCCCCGAAGCGGCGAAGCGATTTTGGAACTTCCCGAACTGGCCCTGAGCGGAGGCTCGTACGTGCTTCACCTTCGGGTTTTTGCCGACGGGCTGCTGCACGACGAAGTGCGGCACGCCGCGAAAATCGACGTGGGCCCGGCGCCGTGGCAGGGCCTCGACTACCCCACTCCGCGACCCATGGCACTCCAGGTTCAGCGCTGGTCCTAACGCTTTTTCAACCCCAAAGCCTTCAGGCTGAGGCTGGCCCATGTGCGCACGCGGGCCGTGGCTCGAGCGGACCAGGGAACGGGCAGCGCGTGCGGTCCGCGCGGATGGTGAAAAAGCCCCGACATGTACTCGGAACCCTGACGCGCCGGCAACTGACTGGGGTACTCAAGCCCCCAATCGTCGGCGTCGTAGCCTTGAGCCGTGAGGTAGTCGTGGAACACGGGGCGGTAAAACGAAACGTCTTCGTCGGTAAACCATCGCCGCCAGTCGCTGTGGGCCTGGCTGCGGGCGACGTGCCTAAAGTTGCCCCGCACTTCCGTGGTGCGCGGGAGCAAACGCCCCAAATAGGCCTCCAGTTCGTCCCATTTGCCGTCGACCAAGTCTTCGTAGCGCCAAATGAACCAGCCCTCAGCCCTCAGCCGGTCGAGGAAGGCCGAAAGCTCGTCGAGCTTATGCTTCTGCTCCGAGGCGTGGGCGCGCAAGGACGCTTCGTCGTCGGCGTGCAGGCGGTGAAACGGCACCGACGCCGGGTCGGACTCTTTGGCGCGGACCCGTTCCAGTGCACGGGCAAATTCCGCCGGCTCCGGCTGGTGCACATAGAACCAGCGGTAAAAAAAGCCCGATATCCAGCGGTCGCGGGGGTCGCGAACCAAAAAAATCTTGCGGTCGTAGTGGGCAAAGGCCTGCGCGGCGGCGTCGCCCGACCATCCGTGCATCTCGGGACTGCTGTACAAAATTTTGACAAGCGTGGCGTCCTGGTCCGGCCACACCATGCCATCCAGCCGGTGGAACTGTCCGTCTTCGAGGCGGTTGGGCTCAAACACTTCGCGCAGCGGACCCTGGGCGCGGAGCGCCTCCGAAAGCAACGAAAACCCATAAGTAGTGCCGCTTCGCGGCATTCCAAACAAAACGGTGCGCATGGGGGCTGAAGGTACATTAAGTTTGGGGGATGCGCGAACGACCTCCTTTAGTCACCGTGGCGGTACCCAACTACCGGCACGCACGCTACCTCAAGGAGCGCCTCGAGAGCATTGCCCGTCAGCGCTTTACCGACTACGAAGTGCTGTTGCTCGACGACGCCTCGCCCGACGCATCGCTCGAAATTTTGACGGAATATGCCGCCGGACGCCCCGGCTGGTCCGTCCACCCCAACGCGCAAAATTCCGGGAGTCCCTTTGCGCAATGGAACAAAGCCGCGGCGATGGCCCGCGGAACCTACCTGTGGATTGCCGAAAGCGACGACGTGGCCGATCCGCTGCTGCTGGAAACCTTGGTTGGGCTGATGGAATCCGACCCCAATTTGGCCATTGCCTACGCCCAATCCATGCTGATCGACGAGGACAGCGCGCCGCTCCACACCTTTGACGTGCACTACCGCTACGTGTTTGGGACCGAAGCGGCGCGTTGGGAGCAGGGCTACCGCAACGACGGACTCGACGAGGTTCGCCGGTTTATGCTGCTGCACAACGTCGTTCCCAACGCGTCGGGGGCCTTGCTGCGGCTCTCGACCTTTCGCGAAGCGGGCGGAGCTGATCCGAGCTGGAAGCTCAACGGCGACTGGATGACCTACCTCAAAATGCTCGAACGCGGAGGCATCGCCTTCGCTCCCGAAGTGCGGAACTACTTCAGGGTGCACCCGCATACGGCCCGCCAGAAGGCCAACGAAACCGGCGAAGTGTACCGCGAGCTCTTGGCCCTGGTGGACTACATCGCGGCCCACCACCAACCTGAACCCGCTCGGCTCCGAAGGGCGTACCGCAACGTCGCGGCCTGGTGGACGCACTCGCTCTACCGGCAAAACTGGGACTCGGCGCAGCGGGCCGCCAACCTTCGAGTTAACGCGGCGCTGCTGCGGCGGTTTGTTCGGCTCCACCCGCTCGTGCTGATGCATATACCCTACGAGGGCGCGGTTCGCCTGGCGGTGCGGATCCTGGAACTCCTGGGGATCAAGGAACCCCTTCGCCGCGGGCTCCACCGGGCGTTCCCCCGACACTTTATGCCCCGCGCGACATGAAGATTACCGTCGTCATTCCCTGCTACGCCTCAGAATCCACCTTGCGCGAAGCCGTCGTGAGCGCCTCGGCCGCCCACGAAGTGCTCGTGGTGGACGACGCCTCGCCCGGGGGCTGCAGCGATCTTGTGGCTTCCTGGAACTGGCCCAACGTTCGGGCAATTCGGCATTCCGAAAACCTCGGACTCGGCGCCGCACGAAACACGGGGGTGCGCGAGGCCACCGGCGACTGGGTTGCCTTTCTCGACGCAGACGACTGCTTCGAACGCACGTGGCACGACCATTTGCAGTCCGCCCTCAACGCCCACCGCGCGGCCTCGTGGCTCTACCACCCCGTGCGCGAATGGGACGGCCAGCGCCTCGGACGCTTGCGCGCGGGGGACCACCCGACCCAGATTAGCGATTGGGTGCTCAAGCGGCCCGCAGTGGCTCCGAGCGCGTGCACCCTGCGTGCGGACGTGGCCCGCAACCACCCGTTTGACACCGCCCGAAGCCTTCAGGGCACTGAAGACCTCGAACTCTGGGTGCGGCTTTGGGCAGAAGGAGTGCGGCCGGTTCGCTGGACCGACGAAGCCTTCACCCGCTACCGGGTCGGAACCGGAATGTCGGCCGAGCTCGAATCCCACAGCACCAAAATCCGCCTGCGCTGGGCCCAGTTTGTGCAGCGCGGTTGGCTGCCCGAGGCGGTACTTCAGCTCGCCGAGCGCGAACTCCTTCGCCAGAAGGCCCGAAGCCTTCACAAGGCGGGGCGGTACTCCGAAGCACAAAAGGCCTACCGCACGGCAGGCCTTTCGCTCAAAAATGTGCTGCTCGCCACCGCGGCAGCCGCGCGCATTCGCCTTTAAAGGCGGGCGCGAAGTTCCGCGTCCAGCGCGTCCAAGAACTCTTCGGTGTAGAGGTAGTGCGTGCCGTGCTCCACGCGGTTGCCGTGAATGCACACCGCAAGGTCTTTGGTCATGCGGCCGCTTTCCACCACTTCGACGCACACCTGCTCCAACGTTTCGCAGAAGCGAATCAGTTCGGCGTTGCCGTCGAGCTTGCCCCGGTGTGCGAGTCCGCGCGTCCACGCAAAAATGGAGGCAATCGGATTCGTGCTGGTCGGCTTGCCCTGTTGGTGCTGGCGGTAATGGCGCGTCACCGTTCCGTGGGCCGCCTCAGCCTCCATGGTCTGTCCGTCAGGAGTGATGAGTACCGACGTCATCAGGCCCAGCGAGCCAAAGCCCTGAGCGACCGTATCGGACTGCACGTCGCCGTCGTAGTTCTTGCAGGCCCACACAAAGGAACCCTCCCACTTCAGGGCCGAGGCTACCATGTCGTCGATCAGGCGGTGCTCGTAGGTGATTCCGGCCGCCTCGTACTTGGCCTTAAACTCGGCCTGGTAGATTTCCTCAAACACGTCCTTAAACCGGCCGTCGTACTTCTTGAGGATGGTGTTTTTGGTGCTGAGGTAAAGCGGCCACTTTTTGTCGAGGGCCATGTTGAAGCAGCTGCGCGCAAAACCGGCGATGGACTCGTCGGTATTGTACATGCTCAGCGCCACTCCGTCGCCCTTGAATTGGTACACCTCCCAAGTCTGGGGTTCGCTGCCGTCCTCCGGCGTAAACGTCATGGTGAGTTTACCCTTGCCCTTGACGGTGGTGTCGGTGGCTCGGTACTGGTCGCCAAACGCGTGGCGTCCGATGACAATGGGCTTGTTCCACGTCGTGACTAAGCGCGGAATGTTAGACATTACAATCGGCTCGCGAAACACCGTTCCGTCCAAGATATTGCGAATCGTGCCGTTCGGCGACTTCCACATCTGCTTCAAATTGAACTCTTTAACGCGCTGCTCGTCGGGCGTAATGGTGGCGCACTTGATGCCCACATGGTACTTCTTGATCGCCTCAGCGGCGTCCACCGTCACTTGGTCGTTGGTGGCGTCGCGGTGCTCCATACCCAAGTCAAAGTACTTGATGTCGACGTCGACGTAGGGAAGAATGAGTTTGTTTTTGATGAACGACCAGATAATTCGGGTCATTTCGTCGCCGTCGAGTTCGACGATTGGGTTTAAAACGGTAATCTTCTGCATAAGGAAGGCAAAAGTACCGAAGAAAGCGCAGGATTACTCGATATCTAGCTGAAATTCTCTTCGAAATTCGTCTAATTGTGGATTTTTTTCTAACAAAAAGGCGTACCGCTCGTCGGGCGTGTACACGAGGCGCGCGTTCACCGCTCCCTCTTGCACTTCCGTGCGGATTTTGAGCGAATCGTTATGCAGGGCCTGCCGCAAAAACGGCAGGACGCGGTCCCGCACCGAATTCAGATACCCTTCTTGGAGTTCGTTTTCTAGGCTCACTCGAATGCCGTTGTCCTCCTCAAGGACTGGCTTTACCTGCTGCACAATGGCCTTGATGACGGGCACCTCGTCAAGGGTCGAGGCCGACTCCAGCCAGGCCGTTTCCAGTGCAGCTTGCGTAACGGGACGCAGGCGGCGTTCCACCAAGGCAACCGGCTCTGCATCAGACTCCTGGGAATCCTCAATCCGCGAAGCCTGCGGTTCAGTGTCCTCCCGAGCCGCAACCGTCGGCAATTCCAGGTCTTTGAGCGAAAAAGCCGTCCGTCGCACGCGGGGCGAGACGGTCGTGGAGATCGATCCTGGCGATTCCGTCGGAACCAGTAGTTCTGGATTTTCAAGCACTGCGGCCGGCTCCGACGGCGCCGACACTGCGGAATGATCCTCTAAATGGGGCTTGGGCTCAGCAACCGCAGTGGGCTCAGGCGCTACCGCAGGCTCAGGAACCGCAGTGGGTTCAGACGCTGCCGCAGGCTCAGCAACCGCAGTGGGCTCAGGCGCTGCCGCAGGCTCAGGAACCGCAGTGGGCTCAGGCGCTGCCGCGGGCTCAGGCGCCGCTAGCCGTTCGCTAGAGGGATTTTTTTTTTCGTCGACGGACTCGTCGGAAATCAAGTCAAGCAGAGCCACCTCGACGTGCCATCGGGCGTTGCTCGCCGCTCGGTAGCCCGCATCGGCGGCCACCAAGCGCTTCAAGGCCGAGGCCGCTCGGGCCGCACTCACGCGCGAGGCCGAATCCAGAATGCTCCGCTTCACCGAATCAGGGACGTCGAGCAGGGCCACCGTGCTCGGATGATGGGCCAGCAGCAGTTCGCGCACATACCCGGTAAAGCCCATCAAAAAGCGCTGCAAGTCAAAACCTTGGTCGAGCACGTCGTGAATGCACGTGAGCACGGCAGCTCGGTTACCCGCCTCGATAGAATCCCAGAGGCCTACAAAGAGCGCCCGATCGACCAACTGCAGGTTTTGGCGAACCAAGTCGTAGGTCAGGGCTCCGCCTTGGGCAAACGCCGCGATGCGGTCAAAGATGGACAGCGAATCGCGGAGCGAGCCGTCGGCCTTTTCGGCGATGGCATGCAGCGCCTCGGGATCGGCCGAGAGCCCCTCCTGCTGGGCCACCCAGGCTAGGTGCTCGGCGATGTCGCCTATTCCGATGCGCTTGAAATCAAAAATTTGGCAGCGCGAAAGAATCGTGGGCAGGACTTTGTGCTTTTCGGTCGTCGCCAAAATGAACACGGCGTGGGCAGGCGGCTCCTCGAGGGTCTTGAGAAAAGCGTTGAACGCCGCTTGCGACAGCATGTGCACCTCGTCAATGATGTACACCTTGTAGGTGCCCATTTGCGGCGCGAACCGCACCTGATCGATGAGCTGGCGAATGTCGTCTACCGTGTTGTTTGAGGCCGCGTCCAGCTCAAAAATGTTGAGGCTGTAGTCCAGGCCTTCGCCGGTGTGTACTTCGTTGATGCGTCGGGCCAAAATGCGGGCGCAGGTCGTTTTGCCCACTCCGCGCGGACCCGTAAAGAGCAGCGCTTGCGCCAGCCGCCCGCTCACTACCTCGTGCTCCAGCGTCTCGGTCACATGGGCCTGGCCCACCACCGAAGCGAAGGCCGCGGGCCGGTATTTGCGGGCAGAAACGAGGTACTGATGTTCCATGGGGTGCGAATGCAAACCTACACCTTAGTTCGCGATTGGCCACAGCCACGACAGCGCAAAAAAACAGGCTTGCGCCAGGAGCACGGCGCGGGCGAGCGGATTTTTGAGCGGCGCCGATCCGAGGAGCCACTGCGCCGCAAAGGCGACCACCGCCCACGCCACGTAGTTCTGCCAGGGCGCGACTCCGCCGGCAAAGAGCCACAGCCGGTGTGCGTGGGCGACCGGCTCCATCAGCACGTCGAGCGCCAGCATGAGTACGGTGGCCAGCAGGGCGCGCTGCAGCCGCGATCCGTCTTCCAAAAACTGCGAAGCAAACGATCCGGCGGCCAAGCTCAGCAGGGCCCAATTGAGCCCGATGAGCCAAGGGGTCTCCATGACTTTGGGTCCAAGGCCCTCCAAGTACACGTAGTCACCGAACGGAACGCCCGTATTGACTCCGAGGATTTCGACGCCGAGTCCCAGGGCAAAAATGGCGAGGAGCGAGGCCTTGAGCCGCTCCGAGCGGTCCGAAAACCCAAAGAGCAGGCCAAAGGTGAGCAAGAGGTGAACCGGGGTAAGCAGAATCATCCAATCGGCCCAGGGACTGCGCAGCCCGAGGGCTCCGACCAAATGGGTCACGACGACGACAACGAGGGCGATGCGGTACGGCATGGTCCAAAGGTAGGATTGAACTCTGCACCGCATTCCGCGTTGACGTAGCATGTGGACCGAACGCCGAATGCTTGCCGTGGTGGCCGCCCTTTGCGCTGCCGTCGTGGGGCTCGCCGTAGCTACCTACGAGGCTCCTCCCCGCGACCTCAGCTACCGCAACGCGCTGCAAGAGAACCGTTTGCTGTATTTCACGAACATACGGAGCATCAACTACCTCCGCACCGAGTACGGGGAAGGCGTCAGCCGCTTCACCCCCGAAGACCAAGCGACCGA
>JBEGTJ010000037.1:0-17432 GCA_041179465.1 Bacteroidota bacterium
CTTCGACCAAGAAGGGCAACCGCCCGAGCTACTTCAAGGCGGCGCATCCGCGCGTGTCGGTTCCGCTGTACGAGGACTTTCTCGACGTGCTCTGGAACGAGGCCAATTTGCCGGTGAAGTCGGGCGTGTTTGGCGCCGACATGAAGGTGGCGCTGGTCAACGACGGGCCGGTGACGATTACCATGGACTCCAAAAACAAAGAATGATGACGTTTGACGACCAAAAGCCCGTGGGGGCCCTGCAAGCCGAAGTGGATCAGTGGATTGCCGATTTTGGCGTGCGCTACTTTAACGAGCTCACCAACATGGCCCAGCTCAGCGAAGAGGTGGGCGAGGTAGCCCGCATCATTGCCCGGCGATACGGCGAGCAGTCTGAAAAGGAGTCCGACAAGAACAAAGACCTCGGCGAAGAGCTGGCCGACGTGCTGTTTGTGACGCTGTGCCTGGCCAACCAGACGGGCACTGACCTTCAGGCCGCTTTTGACCGACGCATGGCGGCTAAGGGTGCGCGCGACAAGGACCGGCATGCGAATAACGCGAAGCTGAAGGGATAATACCTCCATTCCGCAGGCAATCTTTGACCTTAAACAGCGCGGTCGAACTTGGTTTGTACCTTAGCGGCCTACTTCAAAAACCCCTTGATGATGCGTGCGGATTTGTACGAACACCCCGACTACTACCTGATGGATGAGCTCCTTACCGAGGAGCACAAGATGGTCCGCGAGGCCACCCGCGACTGGGTGAAGCGCGACGTGACGCCGGTCATCGAGGACTACGCGCAGCGCGCCGAGTTTCCCAAGCACATGGTGAAGGGCCTCGCCGAGGTGGGTGCGTTCGGACCCTACATTCCGGCCGAGTACGGCGGAGCGGGCCTCGACCAGATTTCGTACGGACTGATGATGATGGAAATCGAGCGCGGCGACAGCGGAATTCGCTCGACCTGCTCGGTGCAAAGTTCGCTGGTGATGTACCCGATTTATGCCTACGGCAACGAGGAACAGCGCCGCAAGTACCTCCCCAAGCTCGCCAGCGGCGAGTGGCTGGGCAGCTTTGGCCTGACGGAGCCCAATTTTGGCTCGAACCCCGGCGGAATGGTCACCAACTTCAAGGACATAGGCGACCACTACCTGCTCAACGGAGCCAAGATGTGGATTTCCAACGCTCCGTTCTGCGACGTGGCCGTCGTGTGGGCCAAAGACGAGTCAGGCCGCATTCACGGCCTCATCGTCGAGCGCGGAATGGCCGGGTTCACAACCCCCGAGACGCACAACAAGTGGTCGCTGCGCGCCTCAGCCACCGGAGAGCTCGTGTTCGACAACGTCAAGGTCCCCAAAGAAAACCTGCTGCCCAACAAGTCGGGCCTAGGGGCTCCGCTGGGCTGCCTGGATTCAGCCCGCTACGGAATCGCCTGGGGCGCGCTCGGTGCCGCCATGGACTGCTACGACACCGCCCTGCGCTACAGCAAGGAGCGCATTCAGTTTGATCGCCCCATCGGAGGCTTTCAGCTGCAGCAAAAGAAGTTGGCCGAAATGATCACCGAGATCACCAAAGCCCAGCTCTTGACCCTGCGCCTCGGCCAGCTCAAGAACGAGGGCCGCGCCACGACTGCCCAGATTTCGATGGCCAAGCGCAACAACGTCGCCATGGCCTTGGACATCGCCCGCGAAGCGCGCCAGATGCTCGGCGGAATGGGCATTACCGGCGACTTCCCCATCATGCGCCACATGATGAACCTCGAGTCGGTCGTCACCTACGAGGGCACGCACGACATTCACCTTCTCATCACCGGTATGGACGTAACCGGCCTCAATGCCTTTAAAGCTTAAGTCATGAACCGATTTCTGCGTTTTAGCGCCCTCGCCGTGGCTTCGACGGCCCTTTTGGTGGCCTGTGAGCCCGAAAACACCTGCCTGGAGTGCGAAGCTTCACAGGTAACCACGGTAACGGGTGAGGCTCCGGTCACGGTGCCCATCGGCCCGCTCGAGTTGTGCGGAACCGAAGTCGATTCCGTACTCGCCGGCCCCTTCACCCAGACCATCGATTTGGGCGGAGTTACTGCGACGCAGGTTACGACTTGGACCTGCCAGTAGCTCAGCTTGGTGCTCGACCTGCTACGGTCTTCGCACCAAGCTTCGCTTATTGCACGTGCTGTTGAGGGCCACGTGACCGGCCCTAAAGAGTTTACGGATTGGCTCCCAAGCGGGCCACGGTGCCCAAGGGCAGGATTTTGCCGTGGGGGTCGGCGACAGCGAGCTCGAGCAGCTCGGGCGGGCGCTTGAAGTGCTGGTTGATCAGTGTGTGGGCGACCACGGCGCTGAGGCCCATCGAGTAGAGGTTGAGGGCGAGGAATCCGCCCGGAGCCAGCAAGGCCGCACAGTCGCGTAGCAGGTCGTCGATTTGCTCTTCGAGCACCCACTTTTCGCCGGCGGGTCCGCGGCCGTAGGCGGGCGGGTCCAGCAAGATTCCGTGGTAGGTTTTGCCCCGCTTGACTTCGCGGCGCACGAAAGTTGCGGCGTCTTCAACCACCCAGCGGATGCCGTCGAGTCCGCTCGCTTCCATGTTGCGGCGCCCCCAATCGACCACCTTGCGAACCGAATCGACGTGCGTCGTGTCGGCTCCGGCGGATCGGGCGGCCAGACTGGCTCCGCCCGTGTAGGCAAAGAGGTTGAGGACCTTGGTGTCGGGCCCGGTGACCGCGACTTGGTCAACAATCCATTCCCAGTTGCTGGCCTGCTCGGGGAAGGCGCCCAAGTGCTTGAACGCGGTGCGCTCGAGGCCCAGCGTGAGCTGGCGACCGCGCAGGTCGTAGGTGAGGGGCCATTGGCTTGGGGTGCCGGGCTTGAGGGCCCAGTCGCCCGACTCGGGGTTTTGCTTGGATCGGCTAAAGTGGGCGTCGGCCAGCTTGGACCACTCGGCGGGCGCCAGCGACGGAGTCCACACCGCTTGGGGCTCGGGGCGCCAGAGTACTTGGCGGCCAAAGCGCTCGAGCTTGGCAAAGTTGCCGCTGTCGAGCAGCTCGTAGTCGGTCCAGGGCGCTACGGCCACGTCGATGCGAAGGCTCATGCGCGCTTGGCGTTGTAGTACGCTTGGGTTTCGGCCGCCGGATTAAAGTAGCCGTAGGCGATGTGCGGGTACTGCTCGCGCACGCGGTGCATCAGCTCAAGGACGCCAAAGGGGTTTCCGTCGGGCTGCTTGCGCAGCTTTTTAAAGTACCAGTCGGGGTCGATGTTGAAGTTGCGCCACTGAATCATGCTCAGGTCGGTCGTCTCGATCAGGCGCTGCAGGGCGTCCCACTCGGCGGGCGTGTCGGTGCAGCCCGGAAACACAAAGTAGTTGATGCTGGCCCATCCGCCGTGCTGGCGAACGGTGCGCAGGCTCTCGGCGAGGGCTTCGAATTCGTAGTTCCGCGGCAGGTAGTAGCCCGTGTACCACTCTTTTTGGGCGGAATTCATGCTCACGCGGATGCTGCGCAGCCCGGCCTCGCAGAGCTTGGCGACGTCGTCGGGGCGCGACCCGTTGGTGTTGATGTTAAAAATTCCGCGGTCGGTCACGGCACGCACGCGGCGAATCGCCTCGGCCAAGGTGTCGGCGACCAAGAGGGGCTCGCCCTCGCAGCCCTGGCCAAACGACATGACGGGGTAGGGCGCCTGCTCGAGGTGGTGCAGGGCGATGTCGGCAATCTCCTGGGGGTCAGGAATGAACTTCAGCCTGAAGTGCGCGCTGTGCACGTCTTCGTCTTCTTGCAGCGAAATGCAGCCCAGGCAGGTGGCGTTGCAGGCGGGCGACGAGGGGATCGGCAGTTCCCAGCGCTCGAGAAAGAAGTTTTGGGCGGCGCGGCACTGGTAGCTCCCGGCGCACTGCGTGGCGAGGTGCTCGACCAGGCGGTTGTCGGGGAAGCGCTTTTTCATGCGGTCCACCGCGCCCTCGATCATCGGAGCGTGAAACTGGCTGACGTCCTGGCGCAGGTCGGGGTCGACGCGCACAGCGGTGGTCCAAAAGCGCCCGTCGAACCAGCCCAGGGCCGTGTAGGCGTAGAGCGGAAGGATCGGCGCCGGCCCCTGCTTTTCGTAGGCGACCAGGTAGGTTTGGGTGTGCGCGGGGCTGACAAAGGCGGCCACGGCGTCGCCGTCGAGGTGCTCGGCGCGCTGGGTTTCGGGGTTCCAGCCCAGCGGGCGGCGGCCCGGAAGCGCAAAGAACTCTGACCCCTCAGGCAGCGGAATAAAGTCCTCGGGGCGGAGCGGCACCAAGTCGTTGCCGGTGCGGCCCATGCAGCGCAGGTAGGGATGCTCCTCGATCTGGCCCTCCGCGTCGGCCACGAGGGCAAAGGGCACCTCGGCGGGGTGCTCAATGGGC
The DNA here is from genome assembly GCA_041179465.1 of Bacteroidota bacterium. GTDB lineage: Bacteria > Bacteroidota > Bacteroidia > Flavobacteriales > Schleiferiaceae > TMED14. Next base: position 4,353 of record JBEGTJ010000037.1, read on the forward strand.
CGCGATCGAAACAGCGGGTGTTCGGGGGCAAAGTCGAGGCTGCGGGCGTGCATGGGGCAAAGGTAGCGCGGAGCGTTCCGCACCGAAATCAGTACAGAAACGTATCAAACGGAAAGCGCGCGGCGTGAATCGTCGCGGCGTTGCGGTAGATCATCTCGCGCAGGGCGTCGAACTGGTCTTTGTGCAGGGCGCTGATGAACACGCACTGGCCGTGGGTGCGGCGGGCCCAGGCCGACTTGAGTTCGTCAAGGGTGCCGGCGGGGCGGCCCTCGTCGTCGGTCGGAGCCGTCCAGGCGTCAATCTTGTTGAAGACTACGATCTGCGGGGTGTCCTGGCAGCCGAGCTCCTGAAGGATGCCGGCCACGGATTCCATGTGGTCCTCGTAGTTGGGGTGGGCGACGTCGACCACGTGCAGCAGGATGTCGGCCTCGCGCACCTCGTCGAGGGTCGATTTGAACGACTCGACGAGCTGGGTCGGAAGCTTGCGGATGAAGCCCACCGTGTCGGTCAGCAAAAACGGAAGGTTGCCCACGACCACCTTGCGCACGGTCGTGTCGAGGGTGGCAAAAAGCTTGTTTTCGGCCAGGACTTCGCTCTTGCTGAGCGCGTTCATGAGGGTGGACTTGCCCACGTTGGTGTAGCCGATCAGGGCCATGCGCACGAGGGCTCCGCGGTTGCCCCGCTGGGTGGCCATCTGGCGGTCGATGACCGTCAGCTTCTCTTTGAGGTGCGCGATTTTTTGTTTGATGATGCGGCGGTCGGTCTCGATTTGGGTTTCGCCGGGGCCGCGCATGCCGATTCCGCCCTTTTGGCGCTCGAGGTGGGTCCACATGCGCGTGAGGCGGGGCAGCAGGTATTCGTACTGGGCGAGTTCGACTTGGGTGCGGGCGTAGGAGGTCTGGGCCCGTGCGGCAAAGATGTCGAGGATGAGGTTGGTGCGGTCCATCACCTTGCGCTCGAACAGGCGCTCGATGTTTTTGAGCTGCGACGGACTCAGTTCGTCGTCAAAGATGATGAGGTCAATCTCTTCGGCCTCGACGTAGGCCTTGATTTCGTCCATTTTGCCGGAACCCAGAAAAAGCGTGGGGTCGGGCTTGTCGAGTTTTTGGGTGAACACGGCGACGGTTTCGGCGCCGGCGGTTTCGGCCAAAAAGCGGAGCTCGTCGAGGTATTCGTTGGCCTTGGTTTCGTCCTGTAAACGGGTCACGGCGCCCACGAGGACGCAGCGCTCTGGCCCCTGGCGGGGTCGCCGATCAATCATGCGGCAAAGTTAGAACAAGCGCTCCCAGGGAACGCGGCTCGCGATGAGCAGGAGTCCGAGGCCCACGTAGGCGATTACCGCCTGCTGCTTGCGGCGGTCGACGTCCAGTTTTTTAAAGCGCGAACGCCCCACCGTCACCAGGGCGATGCCAATCAGGTTCACGCTGAGGTGCTCCACTGCGAACAGGCGCAGGTCGGCGTTCCGCATCACTTCGGCGGCGTTTTCGGTGAGCAATCCGAACCATGGGCCGACAAAGTAGAGCCCGAGGCCCAAGAGCAGTTGCAGGTGGCCCGAAATCAACGTAGCCAGGGTCAATCCGTTGAGGGCCTTGCTCGTCGGCTTGTTTTGCAGGCGGTTGACCAAGGCGAGCACGACGGTTGCGAGGGCCGCCGCGAGAAAGAGGTAGGCGAGGCTGCGGTGGCTGTGGAGTAATCCGGTGTACACGTTAAATGTGGATTAAATGGGTGATTCCGATTGTTACGCCAAAGTTAAGTCGGCACAGCTACCTCGAATGTTAAATTTCGGCAGACCTTTGCAGCTATGAAAAAGACGCCGATTCGCAAGCGCGACATTTTGGAATACCACGAAGGACTGCGCCCCGGTAAGGTGGAGGTGGTTCCGACGAAGCCCTCAAATTCGCAGCGCGACCTGAGCATTGCCTACTCGCCAGGCGTGGCCGAGCCCTGCCTCGAGATCGCCGCCAACCCCGAGGACGCCTACCGCTACACCGCCAAGGGCAACCTCGTGGCGGTAATCAGCAACGGCACCGCAGTCCTGGGCCTCGGCGACATCGGTCCGCTCGCCTCCAAGCCCGTGATGGAGGGCAAGGGCGTGCTGTTCAAAATTTTTGCAGACATCGACGTGTTTGACCTCGAGCTCGACACCAAAGACCCCGATAAGTTTGTCGAAACCGTCAAGATTCTGGCGCCCACCTTTGGCGGCGTCAACCTCGAGGACATCTCCGCGCCCGACTGCTTTTACATCGAGAAGCGGCTGCGCGAAGAACTCGACATTCCCATCATGCACGACGACCAGCACGGAACGGCCATCATCACCGGCGCCGCCCTGCTGAACGCCACCGAGCTCGTCGGCAAGAAGCTCAGCGAGGTGCGCGTGGTGTTCAACGGGGCCGGAGCCTCTGCGATCAGCTGCGCCCGCCTGTATTTGGCGCTGGGCGTGACCCCCGAGAACTTGATCATGTGCGATTCGAAGGGCGTCATTCACGACGGCCGCGAGGACCTGACCGAGGAAAAAATGGACTTCAAGCGCGCCACGCCGCACCGCACGCTGGCTGAGGCCCTGGTAGGCGCCGACGTCTTTGTCGGCCTGTCGAAGGGCAACATTTTGAGTCCCGAAATGATCCAGTCCATGGCGGCCAACCCCGTGGTGTTTGCGCTGGCCAATCCGGACCCCGAAATCAACTACGACGTCGCGATCAAGACCCGCAAGGACTTGATTATGGCGACCGGGCGCAGCGACAATCCGAACCAGGTCAACAACGTGCTGGGCTTTCCCTACATTTTTCGCGGAGCCCTCGACGTGCGCGCCACCAAGATCAACGAAGCCATGAAGCTGGCCGCGGTCAAGGCGATTGCCGACTTGGCTAAAGAGGCGGTGCCCGAAATCGTCAACCTCGCCTACGGCAGCCGAAACTTGGCGTTTGGCACCGACTACATCATTCCGAAGCCGTTTGATCCGCGCTTGATTTACACGGTGGCCCCCGCCGTGGCCCGCGCGGCGATGGAAACGGGCGTGGCCAAAAAGCCCATCACCAACTGGGAGGCCTACGAAGAAGACCTGCGCAACCGACTCGGTCGCGACGACAAGTTCATTCGCCTGGCAGTGGAGAAGGCCAAGAGCGCGCCCAAGCGGGTGGTGTTCAACGAAGCGGACCACTACCGCGTGCTCAAAGCGGCCCAAATCGCGATGGAAGAGGGCATCTGCCAGCCGGTACTCTTGGGCGACGTAGCCAAGATTAAGGCCCTCATCGAAGAATACAATCTGGGCCTCGAGGACGTGCCGATGATTGATCCGCGCAGCAATTCGGCTCCGCACCTCGCGGAGTACGCCGAGACGCTGTATGCGATGCGCCAACGGCGCGGAGTGGGCCGCGAGGAAGCCCGCCGCCTGATGTTCAACCGCGACTACTACGGTCCGATGATGGTGCGCAGCGGCCACGCCGACGCCTACGTGACCGGCGCCACGGTGAAGTACACCCGCGCGGTGCGCCCCGTGATGGAGATTTTGGGACCGAAGACCGCGGCCTCTACGGTAGCCGGCGTGTACGTGATGCTGACCAAGCAAGGGCCGAAGTTTTTTGCCGACACGACGATCAACCAGGATCCGTCTGCCGAGCGCATTGCCCAGATTGTAGCTGAAGTCTCGAAGATGGTGCGCAAAATGAACATTCAGCCCCGCGTGGCCCTGCTGAGCTACTCGAATTTCGGTTCGAGCGACGGCGTCACGCCGCGCAAGATGCGCGAAGCGCTCCGCATGATTCGCAGCGCCGACCCCGAGCTGGTCGTCGACGGCGAGATGCAGGCCAACTTCGCCGTGGACAACGGGCTGCTGGCCGAGCAGTTTCCGTTCAGCGACCTGGTGGGCAAGGGCCCCAACGTGTTTGTGTTCCCCGGACTTTCGTCTGCCAACATTTCCTACAAGCTGCTGCAGTCGATGGCGGGCATGGAGGCGGTCGGACCGCTGCTGGTGGGACTCGACTTCCCGGCCCACGTGCTGCAGCTGGGCTGCAGCGTGCGCGAAATCGTCAATACTACGGCTATGGCCGTGATTGACGCCCAATCGCGGGAGGTAGCTGGCTGAATCCGAAGGCGGTAACCACCGACAGGGCCGCCACCCCGTAGTACAGCTGGGGGTAGCCGTAGTGGGCAATGACGTAGGTTCCGACCAGCGGAGCCAGGATGTGGCCTAAGGCATAGGTGGCCGCGTAGAGGCCCAGGTAGCGTCCGCGCGACTGGTCGCCCGCCCGCAACGTGATCCACGAGATCATGAACGGCATCGCCAAGATTTCGGATACGCTGAGCAGCAGCATGGAGGCGTACAGTCCCTTGAGCCCGGTCGCCCAGTTCAGGCTGGCAAAGGCCAAGGCCATCACGAGTACGCCCAGGGCAATGGCGTGGCGGGGCGCAATGCGGTTTTGGGCCCAGTTCACAAAAACCATTTCGACGGCGACGATAAGGAGGCCGTTAAAGCCCAAGAGCAGCCCAATTTGCTCTTCGCTCAGGGCAAATACCTCGCGGTAGTAGAGCGGCATGGTGGAGACCAGCTGAAAAAAGGCCACGGCAAAGAGGAGCACAAGGATCGAGAAGGCCAAGGCCCCGCGGTCGCGGTACGGGGATTTTCCGCCCTGTTGGGTTTCGCGGGCGCGGCGCGGACGGCGCTTGCGAAAGAACCCCACGAAGAGCAGTCCGGCCGCCGCACAGGTGGCGGCGTCGGCCCAGAAGAGGCCCTGGTAGCTCCAAGCGGCGATGACGCCGGCGGCGGCCGGTCCGACCGAAAAACCCAAATTGATCGCCATTCGGTTGAGCGAGAACGCGCGGGTTACGTTGCCTTCTTTGGCGTACTCAAAGACGGCCGAAGAGTTCGCCGGGCGCACCATGTCGGCGACGGCGGTGAGCACAAATACGCCCATCGCCAGCGACCAAAACTCGGTGAGAAAACTGAGCACCAAAAACAGCCCCGACCCTACGAACAGCGCCGTCGTTTGCACTTGGTACGAACCCCAGCGGTCCGAAAGGGCTCCGCCTGCCAGGGCGCCCACCATCGAGCCCACGCCATAAAAGGCCATGATCCATCCGGTGTCGGCAAGGCTGAAGCCCAGACCTTCGCGCAAGTACAGCCCCAAGAAGGGAAGCACCATGGTTCCGGCCCGGTTCACAAACATCACGGTGGCCAGGACCCAGGCCTCTTGGCTGAGCCCTTCAAACGCGGCGCGGTACTGGCGCCAGACCCAAGAGAGGAGGGGAAGGTTCACGTAGGGCAAAGGTACCGCGTACTACCTTTAGGGCATGAAGAACTGGATTTTTGGCCTTCTCGTCGGGGCAGTAACCGCGCAGGCTTCGGCGCAGTCGATCGACCTCAAAAAAGGACATTGGTTTCACGCGCTGGGCTACGACTACAGCTTCGGTATCGATTTGTCGACGCTTTCGATGCCTTTTGCCAGCAACGGCGTGACCTATGCGCCGCGCTTTACCCTTCCCATGGGCGACGAGCTTTCGCTGGGGTTGACCGCCCCGCTGGGTTTGGCGCTGACCCAAGGTCAAGGCACAACCGCGGGGTTAGGCCTCGGCTACCACTACACCCTCGCAGCCACGCTGCAGACCGGCTTGGGGAGTACCGTGAATTCTGACGCCTGGGTGGGCGCCTTTATCAACTTGGGCTACGGTTCGTTTGCCCGTCAGGTGCGCAACTACAGCGGAATCGGTCCGGCGTTTGTGCGCGACGGCTCGTCAGGGGTTTTCTCAGAAATTGGCGTGCGCTACGACTACATCGGCAACGAGGTCAACCTTTCGGCGGGCCTGTGGCGCGTTCCCACCTCCGCAGTCGATAAGGCCGACGTGCTGTCGGTCCGCCTGCTCTACGGATTTTACTAGGGCTTAACCCTGCAGAAGGGCTTTGACGACGGCCGAAATGGCCTTGCCGTCAGCCCTGCCCGCCAAGGCTTTGGATGCGAGCCCCATGGCTTGGCCGAACTGACCGGCTTGGGTCAATTGGTGGCTGGCCAAGAGTTCGCGCACCGCGGCCTCGAGGGCCTCGCCTTCGAGGGCAGCCGGCAGGTAGGTCTGAATCACCGCCAGTTGGGCTTCTTCAACCTGGGCGAGGTCGGTTCGGTTCTGGGCGTTGAAGATGTCAGCTGCCTCGATGCGCTGCTTTTTCAGGCGCTGCAGCACCGCGATCGCCTGGGCGTCGGTCAGGGTGCCTTGGTTGGCCGCCGAGGTTTTTTCAGTCGACAGGGCGGCGCGAATTGAGCGCACGGCCTCCAGGCGCACTTGGTCTTTGGCGCGCATGGCCGCCTTCATGTCTTCGCCCAACTGGGCTTCGAGGGCCTCAATCGACATTGTCGTGCAAAAACGAGTTGTTGGGGCGGAACTCCAGATCGTTTTTCTCTCCGCGGACCATGTGGTCGCCCAAGGCGTTTTGCTGCGAGTAGCGCGCGGACGCGTCGAGGTCCCAGCCTTGGCGTTCAAACGCCGGGCGGTCCAAGTCGCCCTGCTGCATGCGTGCTTGGTTTTGACCAAACCGGTGGCTGAAGGCCTGCAGGTAGGCTCGGCGCTCTTGGGCCATGCGGCGCATGGTCTCCTCCAGGCTGTCGCGATCCGGGTCGATTTCAGGAGCAAACATGGTGTTCACGGCTGCGGTGCGCACTTCGAAGCGCACGTCGTCGGTGCGCATGCGCTGCGGTGCCGGAACGTCGCGGGCCAGAGCGTCGCGGGCCGAAACGTCGCGGGCCGGAGCCTCAAGCGGGGCTTCCAAAGCGTCCACCGACTCCGCCGCGTCAAAGGGGGTCTCCAGTGCGGCGGGCGCTTCCCAAGCGTTGAGTTCGACTGCCTCGGGGGCCTCCAATGCTTCCAAAGCGGCTGAAGCCTCGACGGCCTCGAAACCTTCGGCCGCGGGCGCTTCCCAAGCGTTGAGTTCGACTGCCTCGGGGGCGTCCAATGCGGCAACTTCGGCCGCGGGCGCTTCAAAGGCGTCGAGTTCGACTGCCTCGGGGGCGTCCAATGCGTCTAAAGCGGCTGAAGCCTCGACGGCCTCGAAACCTTCGGCCGCGGGCTCGTCAGAAGCCGGTGCGTCGGTACCGCGAAGCGCGGCCTCAAAGGCCAGCAGTTCGTCCAGGCCTACCGTTTTTGAAGGGCGCGCGGGCTCGTCGTTCCAATCGAGCGTCCAGGTCATGGTGGGGCTGGGCACCTCGGCTTCGGCGGGCTCCTCAGCGGGCAAAGCGGCGTCGGCCAAGTCGTTCACGGCGGCTACGGGCTCGGCGGCGTCCCAAGGCTCTTCGGTGCGGAGCTCAAACGCAAAATCGGCTTCGTCCGATTCGGCGTCCAGGGCGTGCACTTCGGCCGCGGGGGCTTCGGGGGCTGGAACTTCCCAAGCGGCTTCGGCCAAGGGGGCTTCTACGGCGAGGGCTTCGGGCGCCGGTGGGGCAGCCTCAACGGGCTCGAGGACCTCGGCAATCGGCGTGTCAATGGGGCTGAGGGCTTCAACCTCGAGCGGGCTCTTGGAACGGACCGGCTCCTCAAAAAGATTGAACTGCGAACCGGGCGACGAGTCGGGACGAAGTTCGTACACCACTTTTTCGGGCTCAGCGGGGTTCACCGTACCGATGGGGTTGGTGGCGCTGAATCCGGTCGCGATCACGGTTACCTGAAGGGCGTCGTCGAGGTGCGGGTCTTCGCCGATGCCCATGATGATGTCGACCTGGCGGCCAGCCTGCTCCTGAATGAAGTCGTTGATTTCGCCGATTTCGTCGAGGGTGACTTCGTGCTCCCCGGTTCCGCTCACAATCAGCAGCAGCACGTAGCGCGCGCCTTCGATGTGGTTGTCGTTGAGCAGCGGACTGTCGAGGGCACTGCGCACCGACGACAGCGCACGGGTCGACCCCGAAGCTTTGGCGCTGCCCATGATGGCTGTTCCGCTGTTGTGCAGCACGGTTTTGGCGTCGCGCAGGTCAATGTTGACGCTGTAGTGGTGCGTGATGACTTCGGCGATTCCGCGCGCCGCCGTCGACAGCACCTCGTCGGCCTTCATGAAGCCTTGCTTGAATCCCAGGTTGCCGTAGACTTCGCGCAGCTTGTTGTTGTTGATCACAATGAGCGAATCCACGTGCTCGCGCAGGCGCTCGATGCCTTGCTCGGCCTGGCGGAGGCGCATGTTGCCTTCAAACCCGAACGGGGCGGTCACAATGCCCACGGTCAAAATGCCGAGTTCGCGCGACGCTTTGGCGATGATGGGGGCCGCTCCGGTCCCGGTGCCGCCGCCCATTCCGGCGGTGATGAAGACCATCTTGGTCTGCGCGCCGAGCGCCGCCTGGATTTCGGCGTAGCTCTCCAGGGCCGCTTGCTCGCCTACTTCGGGGTTAGCGCCCGCGCCGAGGCCTTCGGTAAGGGTGGCTCCGAGCTGGATTTTGGTTTCTACCGGGCTGTGGGTGAGGGCCTGGGCGTCGGTATTGCAGATGATGAAGTCCACGCCGCGAATGCCCTGGTTCTTCATGTAGTTGACGGCGTTGGAACCGCCACCGCCTACACCCACCACTTTAATGGCAGACGAACGATGCTTGGGAAGGTCGAAATCGAGAGGATTGAGGTCCATAGTCTTAGTTCAAATCGTTGTCGTCAATGAGTTTGAGGAATCCGTCGGCCCAGCGCTTGAAAAAGTCGCCCTTGGCCTTAGTCTTTTGGGGTTGCTCGGCGGCACTTCCCGCGGAGGGCACCGTTTCGAGTTCGGCCTCGGTGAGGGCCTCGGGGGCCAATTCGGCCGCGGGCTCGGCTTGGGCCACCGGGAAGTCCCACGAAGCCTCCAGCGCTGCGGGCTCAGAAGCCGCTTCGCTCAGGGGTTCGCGCACAAAACCTTCGACGTCGCGGCCTTCCAGCCCCTTCATCAGAAGGCCCACCGCGGTCGCGTACATCGGCGAATTCAGCACGTGGTCCGACGGAAGGGCGGCCAGGTGCTCGTTGGGGTAGCCAATGCGCGTGTCCATTCCGGTGAGGTACTCCACCAGCTGCTTGACGTGCTTGAGTTGGCTTCCGCCGCCCGTAATCACCACGCCGGCGATCAGCTTGCGCGACGGCTGGTCGTAGCCGTAGTTCTTGATTTCGGTAAACACCGCGTTGATGATTTCGGTGGTGCGGGCGTGAATGATGCGGCTCAACGTCTTGAGGCTGATTTCCTTAGGGTCGCGTCCGCGCAAACCGGGAATCGAGACGATCTCGTTTTCTTTGTTTTCGCCGGGCCACGCGGAACCGAACTTCACTTTGAGCTGCTCGGCCTGCTTCTCGATGATGCTGCAGCCCTCCTTGATGTCGTTGGTGATGATGTTTCCGCCGTAGGGAATCACCGCCGTGTGGCGAATGATGCCGTCTTTGAAAATGGCGATGTCGGTGGTTCCGCCGCCGATGTCGACGAGCACCACGCCGGCCTCCTTCTCTTCTTGGCTGAGCACGGCCTCGGCGCTCGCCAGTGGCTCGAGGTTGATGGCCTTGAGGTCGAGGTCGGCCGACTTCACGCAGCGGGCGATGTTGCGAATGCTCGTCACCTGGCCCACGACGATGTGGAACGTGGCCTCAAGGCGCGCGCCGTACATCCCGCGGGGCTCTTTGATGTCGCCCTGGCCGTCGACCTTGTACTCTTGCGGAATCACGTGAATGATCTCCTCGCCCGGCATCATCGCCAGCTTGTGGACGTTCTCGGTCAAGCGCTCGAGGTCGAGCTCGTCGATCACTTCTTCGGCGTCGACGCGCGTGATGTAGTCGCTGTGCTGCAGGCTGCGGATGTGCTGGCCGGCGATGCCCACTACGACGCCGTTGATGTCCCATCCGCAGTCGATCTTGGCCGCTTCTACGGCTTGCTGGATCGACTCGATGGTTTGCGTGATGTTCACCACGACGCCGCGCTGAACGCCCATGCTTGGGGCGGTTCCGTAGCCAAGAATTTCGAGCTTGCGGTGGGCGTCGAGGCGGCCGACGAGCACGGCGATTTTGGTGGTGCCGATGTCAAGACCTACGGCAATGCGGTGCGTGTTCATGGTTGGCTGGGGGTAGAAGTTCGGGTAAAGACCACTTGGTCCTCGAAGCGCACGTCGAGGCGCTCGAGCTGGTCCAAAAACTGATTTTGCAGCGCGTAGGCATAAATCGCCTTGGCGCGGTGGGCTTTGTCGGCAAACGCGGAGGCGTCGCCCCACACCACGCGGTGCGGATGCCATTCGGGGAACGCCGTGAAGCCGGTTTCGGGGGCGAAATCCAGGGCGTACCATCCGCCGCGGAATGCCGAATGCTGGGCGGCGCGGTCCAAAAGCCGCAGCGCTTCGAGGCGGCGAGCGCGGGTGTAGGTGCCGGTCACCAGCGGAAGTCGGGGGTTGTCGTGCTTCGAAATGGGGAATAGGTTGCCCGAAGCGTCGCAGTACGCGCTTTGTATTCCGTTCGAAATGCGTGCTTTAGCTTCTTTTTGCTTCACGACGCTGTAGACTGTTCCATCCCACGATGAAAATACCTCGGCGTTTTTCACCTGCGGGTGGCTTTTGAGCTTTTCTTCTAACAGCGGAATGTTGATTTCTTTGAGGTTTTGGCCCTTCCACGGCGCACCCGCCTCAGCCAGAATGGGATGCAGGTCGCGGGCGATCAAAAGCACCTGTTCCGGCGGCTGGTGGATGCGGATTTTGGCGGCCCGCACGGCGCCGGTGCCCCGAGGCTGAAGGCCGAGGGCAATGCCCGCTCCGAGCCCGGTCAGTCCGACGAGCCACGAGGCGATCACGACGGTTTGGCGCATCCAGGGTTTCATGCTTCGGCGCGGATTAAGCGTTCCACGTGCGGAACCAGTCGGTCGATGTCGCCCGCGCCCACCGTGGCCACCACGGTGGCGGGCTGGCTCGCCAGCCATTGCGCGCCGCGGTCGTACGGCACGAGCTGCGCGCCCGGGATCCGGGCCGCCAGCATCGCGCTGTCGACGCCCGCCATGGCGCGCTCGCGGGCGGCATAAATGGGCAAAATGCCGACGAAGTCGGCGGCCCCGAGGGCCTCGGCAAATCCCGCGGCGAAGTCGCGGGTGCGGCTGTAGAGGTGGGGCTGAAAGAGCAAGGCGATTTTTTGGCCCGGAAACATTCCGCGCAGGGCTTCGATGAACCGCCGCAGTTCCGTGGGGTGGTGGGCGTAGTCGTCGATGTAGTGGCGGCCGGCGGCGCTCGCGCGGCGGTCGAACCGCCGCGCTACCCCGCGAAAGCCGGCGATGGCTTCGCCGATCGCCGCAGCGGGCATGCCCACTGCGTGGGCCAGCGCCGCCGCCGCAACGGCGTTTTCGACGTTGTGCAGCCCGGGGAGTCCGGCGTGGGTGGGAACTTCGATGCCGTCGAGCACCAGCGTGAAGGCCTGTACGCCGCCTTCGAGGCGCACGTCGCGGTACGTGTAGCGGTCGCCGGGGCGACCGTAGGTCTCGGCTCCGGCCAGCTCGGCGCAGCCCGGGCCCGCGAACAGCGGCCCCTTCACTTGGGCGGCAAAGGCCCGAAACCCGTCGACCACGGAGTCGGCTTCGCCGTAAATGTCGAGGTGGTCGGCGTCGGTGCTCGTGATCACTGCGGCGCTCGGGTGCAGGTGCAGAAAGGAGCGGTCGAATTCGTCGGCCTCGACCACGCTGAGGTCGGCCGGTCCGGGGAGGCAGTTCGAGTTGAAGTTGGTCGCGATTCCGCCTAAAAAGGCTTGGAGCGGTTGGTGCTGGTGGAGCATCCAGGCGAGCATGGCCGAGGTCGTGGTTTTGCCGTGGGTGCCGCCGACGGCCAGGCAGGTGCCGGCGTTGGCGATTTGGCCCAAGAGCTCGGCGCGCTTGAGGAGGGTGCGGCCCTGGGCTTTGGCGGCTGCGAGCTGGGGGTGGTCGGCGGGGATCGCCGGGGTGTAGATGATCCACGCGTCGGCCGGAACCTTCCAGGCCTCGAGCGACTCGTCGAAGCGCAGCACGGCCCCTTCCGCGGCAAGGGCGTCGGTGAGGTCTGAGGGGGTTTTGTCGTAGCCGCTCACGGGAATTCCGCGCGCCATGGCCCAACGGGCCAGCGACGACATGCCGATGCCGCCGATGCCCAAAAAGTCGAGCGCGGGAATGCCGTTTAACGCGTTTATGCCCGCCATGTCCAGAGTCGTTCGCATTCGTTGACGATGTCGGCGGCCGCATGGGGCTTGGCGAGTTTGCGCGCGTTGCCGCGAAGGAGTTCGAGCTCGTCGGGTCGGTACAGCAGGCCGTGCACGTGGCCGCAGAGGTTGGCGATGTTGACCTCGGGCATGATGACCGCCGCCCCGGCGGCTACCAGGCTCTGGGCGTTGTGGGTTTGGTGGTCTTCGGCGACGTTGGGCGACGGAACGAGCACCGAGGCCGACCCCGCACAGGTGAGTTCGCTGAGGGTTCCAGCACCGGCGCGCGACAGCACCAGGTCGGCGGCGCGCAGCACGCTGGGCATGTCGTCGATGAAGGCGCTGATTTGGCGTCCGCGCCCCTGCCCAAAGCGGGCGATGAGGTCTTGGGCATAAAAGCGTCCGCACTGCCAAAAGATTTGGATGTCGCTGGAACGCCACATGTTTTCGCACGAGGCCACGCCCTCATTGATGGCACGGGCCCCCTGGCTTCCGCCGAGGATCAAGACGAGGGGCTTGGCCGGGTCGTAGCCCAGCGAGATTTTGGCTTCGGCGCGCAGGGCTTCGGTGGTGGGCGTGCCGGCCAAGGCCGCCAGGTCGGGGCGCACGGGGTTGCCGGTAAAGCGAATTCGGTCGGCGGGGAAGGCCGATTCCATTCCGGGGTAGGCCACGCAGATGGCTCCGGCCTTTTTGCTCAGCCATCGGTTGGTCCAGCCCGCAAAGCTGTTTTGCTCCTGGATCAAGGTCGGAATGCCCATGCGCTGGGCGACCCAAAGGGTTGGTCCGCTCACGTAGCCTCCGGTTCCGATGACCAGGTGCGGACGTTCGCGCTCCATGATGGCCCGCACGCGCCGCAGGCTGCTCCAGATTTTGGCGGGTAGGCTGAGGTTGGCCCAGAGCTTTTTGCGCTGGAAGCCGGCGATGCGAATGCCTTCGATGGGAAAGCCGGCCGCAGGGACGCGCTCCATTTCCATGCGG
>JBEGTJ010000038.1:0-26322 GCA_041179465.1 Bacteroidota bacterium
AAAAAGAAATTTTTGAGCAACCAAAGTCCATTTTGGACACGGTGCGCGGACGCCTAAACTTCGCTACCGGCGAGGTGAAGATGGCGGGGCTTGACGCAATTAGCGACAAACTCCTCAACGCCCAGCGCATTCTGGTCATTGGCTGCGGAACTTCATGGCACGCTGGCCTCGTCGGCGAATACCTCATTGAGGACCTCGCGCGGGTGCCTGTGGAGGTCGAGTACGGAAGCGAGTTCCGCTACCGCAACCCCATCATCGGCCCGAACGACGTGGTAATTGCCGTTTCGCAGTCGGGCGAAACCGCCGACACGCTCGCAGCCATCAAGATGGCCAAGTCCCACGGTGCCACCGTGTTTGGAATTTGCAACGTCGTAGGTTCGTCAATTGCCCGCGAAACCCACGCTGGGGCCTACACCCACGCGGGCCCCGAGATCGGCGTGGCCTCTACCAAGGCCTTCACCGCCCAGGTCACCGTCTTTACCCTGCTTGCGATGTGGCTGGGACAAAAGAAGGGCGTCATGAGTTCCGAGCGCGCCGCCGAACTGGCCCGCGAACTCGAGGCCATCCCTGCCAAGATTGAGTCCATGCTCCAGCTGGACGGACAGATTCGCGAGATTTCTAAGACGATGGTGAACGCGACCAATGCCCTCTTTTTGGGCCGCGGATACAACTTCCCGGTCGCCCTCGAAGGCGCGCTGAAGCTCAAGGAAATCAGCTACATCCACGCCGAGGGCTACCCGGCGGCCGAAATGAAGCACGGCCCCATTGCCCTGATCGACGACCAGATGCCGGTCGTCGTGGTCGCTCCCTTTGGCGAGCTTTACGAGAAGCTCGTGAGCAATGTGCAAGAAGTCAAGGCCCGCAAAGGACGCATTTATGCCATCACCGGCGAGGGCAGCGACGCCATTGCCGCGGTGAGCGACGAGCTCATCGCCATTCCGTCGACCGACGAGGCCCTTTCTCCGCTCCTGACGACCGTGCCCCTTCAGCTTCTGAGCTACCACGTGGCCGTGCTTCGCGGCTGCAACGTGGACCAGCCGCGAAACTTGGCGAAGAGCGTTACGGTGGAGTAAGGCTTTAGGCGCATGCTCTTTTCCACGACCTGGCTAAACGAAAAGGGGGGCAATCGCCCCCCTTTTTTATTTGCGGTCCAGAGCACTAAATCCGGTACACGCCGCTGATGCCGATGGATTGACCCGAAAGCGAAAATTGGGTGGCGGGCTCTTGCCAGCTTCCGTTGGATTTATTGTACCAAATGGAGGCGGTGGGACCCACTTCGATGGCCAGCGTCCAGCGCGGCTTCACGCGGTAGCGCAGGCCGTACAGTACGCTTGCGGCGGGTCCGCCATAAAAATAATCCCCGTTGCTGCTGGTGTAACCGCCCATGCTTCCGCCCAATTCGAGGCCCCAGTAGCCCGACAGGGCCCGCTTCGGACGGTTCACGCGCTCGATTCCGAACATGCCTTGGGTGTTCATCCAGAAGTTGCGGTTGGGCTCGCTGTGGGTGTAGTTGATGGAATTTTGTCCAGTGCGGAACCTAAAGGCGTAGCGGCCCGTGCCCGGCTCGCCGAGGGCTTTGCGCGGACTCAGCTTCACCATGAAATTGTAGTTGACGAAGGTGCCAAACATGCCCCCCTGGGGCGGCGGCGTGCGGAGTCCGATTTGGGTTTCCCAGCGGTTCTGGGCCGAAGCCGACATGGCGGTAAGGAGGAGGGCAGCAGTTAAGGTGCGGAACATGGTAGTTAAGTTTAGCGTAAAGATGCGTCAGCTTGGAAAAAGGTTGCACCCTCGGGCTACCTTTGGCGCGTGAAATCGGCGATTTACCCCAATTTGGTGGTGGGCGGGGCCCCAAAGTGCGGAACCAGCAGTGTGTTCTTCTGGCTGGCGGCCCACCCCGAGGTGGCTTCGAGCCGCGAAAAAGAGACCTTTTTTTGGGCGCCCGACGTGAACCGCTTTAACGCTTCGTGCAACCTGCAGGTACACGGACCGCAGGCCTACCCTTCGCTTTTTGCGCACACCGGCCACGCCAAGGTTCGCTTTGAGGCGACGGCGGCCTACCTCTATTACGCCACGGCATGGGAGGGCTTGGCTTCGCTTCCCGAGAAGCCGTTGGTGCTGTTCCTCCTCCGCGAGCCCGCGGCCCGCACGCAAAGCCAGTTCTTATTTGAAACCCACCGCACCGGGCGCGTGAACGGCAGTTTTGCGGACTACCTGAAGGAGCCGCAGATTTTGGACCACGGGCACTACGTGCGCTACTTGGCGGAATGGGAACGCGCCCTCGGACGCGAGCACCTTTTGATTTGGCAGTTTGAACAGGTGATGCGCGATCCGCGCACGGCCATGAAGCAACTCGCGGTGCGTCTGGGGATTGACCCGGCTTTTTACGACCGCTACGATTTTGCGGTGCGCAACGAGACGGTGGCGATCAAGAGCAAAAGACTTCATCGCTTGGGGCTTCGGCTGCAGTCGATGGTTCCGCACGCGATTCAGGACCTTTTGCTTCCGCTCTACCTCAAGCTCAACGGCGCGGGACGCGTGCAGGCTGACGACGACCTCAAGGCCCAGACAAGGGCCCTCAAGCCCCTTTTTGCCGACTCCAACGCCGAACTGGCGGCGCGCTTTCCGGAGTCCATTGATTTGAGCCTGTGGAACTAGCGCACCCCGAACCTTCGGGCGACTCAAGCGTTAAAAACCCCGTGCGCCTACACCAACTCATTCAGCAGCTGCCGGGCTACGCCGGAATGCTGCGCGTCAATGGCGGCACGGTTCCGCACTCGTTTGTTTCGCTGCACCGTCCGACGGGCAAGTACGTGCACCGCGTACTGCTGCGGCTGGCGTCTCGGCTTTTGGAACACGGAGGGGTGCGCACGCTGGGCCACGCCGGCGCCCCAGGGCTTGTTTTGGCGGAGCTTGACCCCCTGCGCGGTGCGGAGCAAATCCCCATCTGGCCGAAGGGCTATTCGGCGGTAGCGGCCAACGTTTGGGGTCGTCCTTCGGTTCGCGATGCGGTGACGGTTCCGGCCGAGCCCTTTATGGTGCTCGAACTCGACCCTTCGTGGAAGTCTTTTGACGACTACCTCGGGGCGATGAAGACCAAGTACCGCACCCGGGCAAAACGGGCCCTGACGCTGTCGGCCCACTGCGAGCAGTGCGAGTGCACGAGCTGGCCCCATTCCGACTGGCTCGATTGGGCCGCTGAATTGCTGGGCAAAACCCTAGCCGACAAGGTAATTGCCCTCCCCGAAGACCTGAGCACGCTCTTGGCGGCCTTCAAAGACGTGTACGGCCCCGATTTTCACGTGCTGGGCTACCGCCACGACGGACGCTGGGTCGGTTTCATCACGGCGCTCCGCGAAGGCGAAACGCTTTATGCGCTTCACATGGGTTTTGAGCCCGATTTTGCTCGGGAAGCCCAATTTTACCAGCGGAGTATGATGGACGTGGTCTCGCTCGGAATTCGAATCGGAGCGAAGCGCGTCAATATGGGCCGCACGGCCACCGAAATCAAGAGCACCCTGGGCGCCAAACCCGTAGAGAACAGCTTTGTCTTCATGACCACCTGCTGGTGGATGCGCTGGCTGGTCGCCGGCTACCGCCGGTGGGTGCTTCGGCTTCCGAACTACGAACTTCGCTCGCCCTTCAAAGGCGATGGAACGGACTGAGTTCCGCCCCCTTACAGCTCCAAAATGAACCCGAGGGTGGGCAGCGTGCGGCCGGTATCGCTGCGCAGCAGCTGCATCGCATAGCGCGTCGGATCGTTCGGATCCACCACGGGCTGCTTGCTGCTCGGGTCCCGCTGCACCGTCAGGTAGGGCATGAGCGGGTAGTCGTTGGAACCCAAATTTTGCAAGTCCAGGTACCACGTAATGCTGTAGTTTTTGCGCGCCGTTACCTTGTCGATGCGGAAGTCGATTTGGCTAAAGCTGGACAGTCGCTGGCTGTTCACTTGGGAATAATCAAAAACGCCCCGCTGCAGAAGGTCCCAGTTGCGGCGCACCGCCGAAGTCGCCTCGTCGAACGGAGTGAACGGGGTTCCGCTCGAATAGCGCGCCTTGACCCCCATCTGCCAGCCCTTGCCCCAAACGCGCCCGGCCGTGACCGAACCGCTGTGGCGGCTGTCCCAAACCGACGGAGCCCAATCGCCCGCAGCCGTTTGGAATTCGGACTTGCCGTAGTGGTAGGAGGCCATCCACCAGTACTTGCCCTTGAGCTTCTGCTGCAAAAACAGCTCGAGTCCGTAGGCGCGTCCCATGCTCGTGGGCGTCGAGGCCTGGTCGCCCACCGCCACGTAGGCGCCGATGGCGTTGGCGTAGCTGATTTGGTCCTGCACTAAAAACGGGTAGCGGCTGTAGCCCTTGTAGTAGCCCTCCAAACTCACCCGGTAGGTTTGGCCGTTTTGGTACTCCACGCCCCCAGCGAGCTGGCGAACGAGGGCGCTGGCCAGGTCAGCGGTGCGCCCTTGGGCGGAATTGGCCGCCTGAATAATGGCCGGCGGAAGCTGGCTGTACTGCCCCACATTGGCGTTGGCGGTCCAGCGTTCGCTCAACAGGTAGCGCAGCGCCAGGCGCGGAGACAGGTTGTTCACTGGGTTGGCCGTCGAAGCCGAACGCTGGGCGGCGTCGGCGCGAAGGCCAAGGGTCGCGGTCAGTCGCGGGCCTATCGGCTGCGAATAGGTCCCAAAGAGGGCGGCGCTGCCGTAGGCCGAAGTGTCGGCCATCGCTACCGTATCGATGCGGGTTCCGGTCCACCGAACGCTCCACAGGTCGAGGGCGTAGCTTCGGCGTTCTAAACTGGCCCCGTAGCTAAGCTGTCCGCCGAGGGCGAAGGGATTTTGGCGGCGCTCCAGGCGCAGGCGCTGGTTCGTTTCGGTGCTGGCGTAGGCGAGCTGTCGGTCTTCTTCCAGGCCGGAGTTTGCGTTGAATTTCTCCGCGCGGTTGGCAATGCGGTCTTGGCTCAGCACCGCCGTCCACTGCCCTCGGTCGTCAAAGCTGCGGTAGCGGAGTCCGCCCACTTCGGTGCGCTGCGTGCCCTCGGGAATGTAGCCCACATTGTAGCTTAAGGCGTCTGAAGCGCTGGAGTCTGCGGGGTACAGCGAGTAGCGGTCCCAGCCTCCCAATGCCAGCAGGGTCAGGTCGCGGCGCGCGTCCAATTGGTGGTGAATCCGCACTTGGGCATCTTGGTAGGCGGGCAGAACCGGAATCTTGAACAGCCTAAAGTAGTACTGACTGAAGGAGTTGCGGGCGCTTGCGGTGAACCGCGTTTTGTTGCCCAGCGGACCCTCCAACGTGGCCCCGTAGTCGGTCTGGCCCAGCGTGACGCGCAGGCCCAAGCGGTCGGAACGCCCGTTGCGCCCCTCCATCGACAGGGTGCCGCTGAGCACGTTGCCGAAGCTGCTGCTGAACGCGCCCGTTTGGAGCTCGGTGTTCTGCACGTGGTCGAGGTTGATCAGGCTGACCGCGCCGCCGCTGGCCCCTTGAATCGAGAAGTGGTTGATCGTGGGCAGTTCAATGCCGTCGAAGCGGTAGGCGTTTTCGGAGGGAGATCCGCCGCGAAGCGAAATGGCGTAGCCAAAGCTCGGCTTGGGCAGAATCCCCGGAAACGACTGAATGACCTTGGAAAGGTCGAGCACGGCGCCCGGCATGCGCTGCATTTCGGCCCAGCCAATGGACTTGATGCTCAGGGGCGACTCGCTGGTGCTTTGGAAGGCGTCGGCGGTGACGACGACTTCGCCCAAGTTTTGCTGCGGATCAATTTCTACGAGGAGTTCGTTGGGCTTCACCGCGTTGATCCACAGTTCGTGCACCGTCTTGACGTACAAGCCCTCGTCGCCCGTGACCGTCAGGTTGGCGAGGCCCGAGGGAAGGTTCTCAAAGCGAAACTGGCCCTCGGCGTCGGTGCGCGTTTGGAAGCGCTGAATGTTCGGGCTGGTCGTGATCACGACGTCCCATCCGGCGGCGGCGCGCCCGCTGGTTGCAAAAACGACGCGGCCGCTAAACTGAGCTTGAGCACGAAGCCCCAAGGTGGCAACAAAAACGAGAAATGCCCCAATCCAAAATTTCATGTGGCGAAATTACGGGGCATGTTTGGGCTAAAATACCCACAAAAGTCATGTTTTGCCCCGAGGCGACGGACTATTGGTTGTATTGGGTCATCGCCACGGACGGACCCGCGAGGACAAAGGCCTCGAGCTGTTTGATGGCGCGCTCCAGGCCCGGGGTGAGAAACTCCTGCTCTTCGGGGGTCCAGCGCCCGAGTACAAAGTCGACTTGGTGCCCTTTCGGAAAATGCTGACCAATCCCGATGCGCTGCCGGGCGTAGTCCTGGCGGCCGAGCGTGGCCTGAATGTCTTTGAGGCCGTTGTGGCCGCCGTCGGATCCCTTCAGTTTGAGGCGCACGTGGCCAATGGGCAGCGCGAGCTCGTCGACCACTACCACGAGGTTTTCGAGCGGAACCTTTTCTTCTTCGAGCCAGTACCGCACGGCCTTGCCGCTCAGGTTCATGAACGTGCTGGGCTTGATCAGCACGATGCTCCGCCCCTTGAGGCTGAACTGGGCGCGGTCGCCGAGCCGAGAAACGAAAAAGGACGCCTTTTGGGCCGAAGCCCAGGCGTCCAGTAGGTCGAACCCAATGTTGTGGCGGGTGCGGGCGTATTCGCTGCCCGGATTACCCAGCCCCACCACGAGGAACTTTTTCATTTATTCCGCGCTAGCCTCGGCGGGAGCCTCTTCTTCGGCACCTTCGTCGTCGGTGTCGGCCACGGCGTTGCGCGACATCGCGATCGAAACGACTACCGCGTTGTCGGCGTTCAAAATCTCGTAGGGCTTGCCCAACTTGATGTCTGAAACGCGAATCGCTTGGCCGATGCGCAGGTTGGTGATGTCGTGCTCGATGGACGACGGCAGGTCGTTAATCAGGCCCTTCACTTTGAGGTTGCGCAGGGCAAACTTCATTTTACCGCCGCTGCGTACCCCGCGAGCGTTACCGGTCAAAATCATCGGAACCTGGATGGTTACCGGCTTGCCGTCAAGCACTTGAATGAAGTCAACGTGGGTCAACGAATCGTTGAGCACGTGGAACTGCATGTCCTGAATCACGGCCTGGTAGGTCTTGCCGTCGAGCTCAATCGACGCCATGCGGGCTTCTGCCGTGTAGACCAGGTCGCGGAAGGCGAGGGTGGGGGCGTAGAAGTGAACGGGGTGCTCACCTCCGTACATCACGCAGGGAACGTGGCCCTGTTCGCGGAGCTGCTTGGCGTACTTGGTGCCCAAATCGGTGCGGACGGTGCCTTGGAGAGTTACGGATTGCATGGCTTAAGAAATCGAGGTTTAGAACAAAAAGTGGTCGCTGATGGACTCGTTGGATTGGACTTTGCGCATCACCGCGGCAAACAAGGGTGCTACGCTCAGGGTGCGGATTTTATCGCTGTTCCGCTTCAGGGGTATGGTGTCGGTAATGACCAATTCTTCGAGGGCCGAGGCCTCGATGCGCTCAATGGCGTTGCCCGAGAGCACGCCGTGGGTGCAGTACGCGCGCACCGACTTGGCGCCCTCGTCCATGAGCATGTCGGCCGCCTTGGTCAACGTGCCGGCGGTGTCGACCATGTCGTCCATCAAAATCACGTGGCGATCCTTGACGTCTCCGATTACGGTCATCTTGTCGACTACGTTGGCCTTCTTGCGTTGCTTGTAGCAGATAACCACTTCGGCGCCCAGCTGGTTGCCGTAGGCCGAGGCGCGCTTCGAACCGCCCACGTCGGGCGACGCAATGGTCAGGTTCTCGAGCCCGAGCGCTTCGATGTCGGGAATGAAGATGGAGCTGCTGTAGAGGTGGTCCACCGGAATCTCAAAAAAGCCCTGAATCTGGTCGGCGTGCAGGTCCATGGTCATCACGCGGGTCGCGCCGGCGGCTTCGAGCAGTTTGGCGACGAGCTTGCTCGTGATGGGAACGCGCGGCTTGTCCTTGCGGTCTTGGCGGGCGTATCCGAAGTAGGGAATTACGGCCGTAATGTGGCGTGCCGAGGCGCGCTTCGCCGCGTCAATCATCTGAAGGAGCTCAAACAAGTTCTCGGCCGAGGGCATCGTGCTTTGAATGAGGAACACGCGGCTTCCGCGCACCGACTCCTCAAACCACAGCACGTATTCGCCGTCGCTGAAGGGCTGCATGGCCACTTTGCCCATGGGCGCGCCGTACTCGTTCGCAATTGCTTGAGCGAGTGAGGCGGTAGCGGTTCCAGCAAAGAGTTTAGCCTTCGGTTGCATCAGAGATTTCTTCAGGGGGTGCAAATGTACGAATTTCTTGTGTACTTTTGCCTTCCCTTGCCCAGGTGGCGGAATTGGTAGACGCGCACGACTCAAACTCGTGTTCCCCTGGAGTGCGGGTTCGATTCCCGCCCTGGGCACAAGGACCCCTCTTAGCTTATGGCTAATTCAAAAACCGCGAAATACGACGCAGCCTACCTGCGCATGGCGGCCGAGTGGTCAAAGCTCTCCTATTGCCAGCGCCGCCAAGTAGGCGCACTGATCGTCAAGGGGCGCAGCATCATCTCGGACGGGTACAACGGCACGCCGAGCGGATTTGAAAACTTTTGCGAGGACGAGGACGGCTACACCAAGTGGTACGTGCTGCACGCCGAGGCCAACGCCATCCTCAAAGTGGCGTCGACGACCCAGTCGTGCGAGGGCGCAACGCTCTACCTGACCATGTCGCCCTGCCGGGAGTGCAGCAAGCTGATTCACCAGTCGGGAATCCGCCGCGTCGTCTACGCCACCGAGTACAAAGACCTTTCGGGCGTCGACTTCCTGCGCAAGGCCGGAGTAGAGGTGGAACTCGCCCGCCTGTAACCGGCAACTCGTTTCTCGCTTCCGGTTCCTCGCCTCTGGTGGGCGCCATGCCGGCACGTTAAAAACGAGGAACTAGTTGCCCGTAACTAGCTGCCCGTAACTAGGGAGCAAAAAAAAAGCCACCCTCCCGGATGGCTTCTCTCTTTAGAGCTCTAGAGAAAAATTACTCAGCAGCAGCCTCTTCGCCTTCAGCAGCAACCTCTTCGGTAGCAGCAGCAGCGGTGGTGTCTTCAGTAACTACCTCTTCAACCACAGTCGTGTCAACGGTCTCTTCAACAACTGCTTCTTCAGCGGCGTTGTTGCAAGCGGCGAAAGCAACGAGGGCCAGGGCGCTCAGAAAAAAGCTTACTTTTTTCATTTTGGGTTTTGGTTTTTAATTGTTTAGGACTTCGAAATCCACTGCAAAGGTAGTGCAATTTTTAAGTCGTGCAAGAGGCTTAAATCAGTTTTTTTAGTAGCGAAGTCATGGACACGGATTCGTGCAAATTCGCTTTTAAATCACTGATATTCAGACGTATTTGCTTCATGCTGTCGCGGTCGCGAAGGGTGACGCTTTGGTCCTCTAAACTTTGATGGTCCACGGTTACACAGTACGGAGTGCCCACGGCATCCTGCCGACGGTAGCGCTTGCCGATGGCATCTTTCTCGTCTACGGCCACCTGGAAGTCCCACCGCAGCTCGTCGTACACCTTCTGGGCGAGCTCGGGAAGACCGTCTTTCTTGAGGAGCGGCAAAATGGCCACTTGAGTCGGGGCCACGGCGTAGGGCAGGCGGAGCACGCTGCGCGTCGTTCCGTCTTCGAGCACCTCTTCGTCCAGCGCGGTCGACAGCACCGCCAGGAACAGGCGGTCGAGTCCCACCGAGGTCTCGACCACATAGGGCGTGTAGGATTCGTTGGTTTCGGGGTCGAAGTACTGCACCTTGCGGCCGGAGAATTCTTCGTGGCGGCTCAAATCAAAGTCCGTGCGCGAGTGAATTCCTTCGAGCTCCTTGAATCCGAACGGAAACTGAAACTCGATGTCGGCCGCCGCGTTGGCGTAGTGGGCCAGCTTCTCGTGGTCGTGAAAGCGGTAGCGTTCCGAACCTAAGCCAAGTGCGAGGTGCCACTTCATTCGCGCCTGCTTCCAGTGCGCGTACCATTCCATTTCGCTTCCGGGACGCACGAAGTACTGCATCTCCATTTGCTCAAATTCGCGCATTCGAAAGATGAATTGCCGCGCCACAATTTCGTTGCGAAACGCTTTACCCGTTTGCGCGATGCCGAACGGGAGCTTCATGCGCCCGGTCTTTTGCACGTTGAGAAAGTTGACAAAGATGCCCTGGGCCGTTTCGGGGCGCAGGTAGAGGTCGCTCGCGTCCTCAGCCACTGACCCCATTTTGGTCGCAAACATCAAGTTGAACTGGCGGAGCTCCGTCCAGTTGGCGCTGCCGCTGACCGGGCAGGTGATTTTTTCGTCCACCAGCACTTGGCGGGCCTCGGTGAAGTCGCCGGCCTCGAGCGCCTTGTTGAAGCGCGCCAGCGCGGCATCGGCCTTGCTGAGGTATTCCACCACCCGCGGATTGGTGCTGCGGTACATCGCTTCGTCAAAGGCGGCGCCAAAGCGCTCCTTGGCCTTCTCTACCTCTTTGTCGGCCTTTTGGCGGAGCTTTTCTGCGTAGTCTTCGACCAGCACGTCGGCGCGGTAGCGCTTCTTGCTGTCTTTGTTGTCGATCATCGGGTCGTTGAAGGCGTCGACGTGCCCGCTTGCCTTCCACACCGTGGGGTGCATGAAAATGGCGGAATCGAGGCCGACCACATTGCCCTGCAGCTGCACCATCGCCTTCCACCAGTAGGTGCGGAGGTTGTTTTTGAGCAGCACTCCGTTTTGGCCGTAGTCGTAGACGGCGCTGAGTCCGTCGTAGAGTTCGCTCGATTGAAAAATAAAACCGTACTCTTTGGCGTGCGCAATCACGCGCTTAAAGGCATCTTCGGGGCTGGGATTCGACATGGCGGAACTTACGATAACAGGTTGGGCAGGTTGCGGGTAAACAGCTTGACAGAAATGGCGAGCAGAATGATTCCGAACACTTTGCGCAGCACGCTAATGCCGTTTTTACCCAAAATCTGCTCGAGGTGGCGGGTGGTTTTCAAAACGACGTAGACGAGCACCGAATTGATGAGGATTCCGGCGATGATGTTGATCGTTTGAAATTCCGAACGAATCGAAATCAAGGTAGTTAGGGTGCCTGCGCCGGCGATCAGGGGGAAGGCGATGGGCACAATGCTGGCCGACTCCGGTTCCGCCTCTTTGTAGATGCGCACGCCCAAAATCATTTCGAGGGCGAGAAAAAAGAGGACGAGCGAGCCCGCGACGGCAAACGAGGCGACGTCGACGCCAAAGAGCTTGAGGATTCCCTCGCCCACGAAGAGGAAGAGGATCATGATGACCGTGGCCGCGAGCGTGGCTTTTTCGCTCTGAATGTGGCCGACGCGGTTGCGCAGCGAAATGACCACGGGAATGCTTCCGATGATGTCGATCACCGCAAAGAGGACCATGGTAACGCTGAGGATTTCTGAAAAATTCACGACGGGGCAAAGGTAGTGCGCTGCCGCCGGAGCGGCTACTTTTGTGGCTGTGATCGCCATTGGGAATACGCTGGCCTCCGACGAGGTTTTTTCGCACGCCTTTGTGTGCGACCTGAGCAAGTGCCACGGTGCCTGCTGCGTTGAGGGCGACGCGGGCGCTCCGTTGCGCGACGACGAGCTCGAGGTACTGGACCGGATTCGGCCCGCCGTAGCGCCCTACTTGCGGCCCGAAGGGCGGGCGGCCCTCGCCGAGCAGGGAAGCTATGTGCGCGATGCCGACGGCGAATGGGTGACGCCGCTCGTCGACGGAAAAGAGTGCGCTTACGTGGTCTTCGAAGGCCGAACTTCCTATTGCGGAATCGAACGCGCGTTTCGCGACGGGGCGGTTGATTGGCCCAAGCCGCTCTCCTGCCATTTGTACCCGATTCGGGTGACTTCGTACCGGGCCTACGACGCCCTTAATGTGGACCATTGGAAGGTCTGCGCGCCCGCGTGCAGCCTGGGTTCCGAGCGCAAAGTGCCCGTTTTTCGCTTTTTGAAGGATCCGCTCATAAGGGCTTATGGATCAGCCTGGTACGAAGAGGCCGAACTCGTGCACGAAGCCCTCGAGCAGGAGCGGCGCAAGGCCTGAGGGCTTTGTTGAAAACTATGGTATAATGTTCAAATCTATGTCTTGTCCCGAGGGCAAGAGTTTTGAACTTTTGTAAAGCGCAAAACAGCCCCTCACGGTAAGCCCGCTCGCTTCGAAATGCTAATGTTTTGTTATTCAAGAGGATACGAAAAAAGAATTTGAACGATGAGCCACACTACGAACACTAACGAGCCGATACTCAAGGAGAACCCAAACCGCTTTGTGCTCTTTCCCATTGAGCACAACGACATCTGGGAAATCTACAAGCGAGCGGAAGCGAGTTTTTGGACTGCGGAAGAGATTGACCTCCACCAAGACGTGACGGATTGGGATACCAAGCTGACCGACGACGAGCGCTACTTCATCAAGCACATCCTGGCGTTTTTTGCGGCCTCAGACGGCATCGTGAACGAAAACCTCGCCGAGAACTTCGTCAACGAGGTGCAGTACACCGAGGCCAAGTTTTTCTACGGCTTCCAGATCATGATGGAGAACATTCACAGCGAGACCTACTCGCTGCTGATCGACACCTACGTGAAGGACCCGCAGGAGCGCCACCAGCTTTTCAACGCCATCGACACGTTTGACGCCATCAAGAAAAAAGCGGACTGGGCCCTGCGCTGGATTCAGTCGCCTTCGTTTGCCGAGCGTTTGATTGCCTTTGCGGCCGTCGAGGGCATTTTCTTCAGCGGTGCCTTCTGCTCGATTTTCTGGATGAAAAAGCGCGGACTGATGCCGGGCCTGACCTTCTCCAACGAGCTCATCAGCCGCGACGAGGGCATGCACTGCGACTTTGCCGTGCACCTGCACAACCACCACTTGATCAACAAGGTGCCCAAAGAGCGCATCACCCAAATCATCGTCGAGGCCCTCGACATTGAGCGCGAGTTCATCACCGAGTCGCTTCCCGTCGACCTGATCGGTATGAACAGCCGACTGATGTCGCAGTACCTCGAGTTTGTGGCGGACCGCCTTCTTTCGGAGCTGGGCTGCGCCAAGGTGTACAACAAGGAGAATCCGTTTGATTTCATGGACATGATTTCGCTCGAGGGCAAGACCAACTTCTTTGAGAAGCGGGTTTCGGACTACCGCAAAGCTGGCGTGGGTACCGAGGTCGAGTCCAAGGCGGACACCTTCTCGTTTGATTCGGATTTCTAAGCACGCACCGAAATGATGCACGTTTTAAAGCGCGACGGCCGCAAAGAAGCCGTTAAGTTCGACAAAATCACGGCCCGTATCCAGAAGCTTTGCTACGGATTGAGCCCGTTGGTAGACCCGGTAGCCGTAGCCCTTCGCGTAATCGAAGGCCTCTACGACGGGGTAACCACGAGCGAACTCGACAGCCTCGCCGCCGAAGTTGCCGCTTCGATGACCGTGCGCCACCCGGACTACGCGCAGCTTGCCGCGCGCATTGCGGTGAGCAACCTTCATAAAAACACCGACAAGTCGTTCACCGAAACGATGCGCGCAATGCACCAGTACGTCAACCCCAAGACGAACCAGGCAGCGCCGCTGATCGCCGACGACGTGATGGAACTCATTGAGAAAAACTCGGAGTTGCTGGATTCGACGGTGATTTACGACCGCGACTTTAGCTACGACTACTTCGGATTCAAGACCTTAGAGCGTTCGTACCTGCTGCGCATGAACGGCCGCATTGCGGAGCGTCCGCAGCAAATGCTGCTCCGCGTGTCGCTGGGCATCCACAAAGAAGACATTCAAGCAGCCATCGAGACCTACGACGGCATGTCGCGCGGACTCTACACGCACGCCACCCCGACGCTGTTCAACGCCGGCACGCCGAAGCCCCAAATGTCGAGCTGCTTTCTGCTGCAAATGGCCGACGACAGCATCGACGGCATTTACGATACCCTCAAGCAGACCGCGAAAATTTCGCAGAGCGCAGGGGGCATTGGCCTGAGCATTCACAACGTACGCGCCACGGGTTCCTACATCCGCGGCACGAACGGAACGTCGAACGGACTCATTCCGCTCCTGCGCGTGTTCAACGACACCGCCCGCTACGTCGACCAAGGCGGCGGCAAGCGCAAAGGTTCGTTTGCGGTGTACCTCGAGCCCTGGCACGCCGACATTTTTGACTTCCTCGACCTGAAGAAGAACACGGGTAAAGAAGAGCTGCGCGCCCGCGACCTCTTTTATGCCATGTGGATTTCAGACCTCTTCATGGAGCGGGTCGAAGCCGACGCGGAGTGGACCTTGATGTGCCCCAACGAGTGCCCCGGCCTGTACGATACCTACGGGGCCGCGTTCAAAGAGAAGTACGAAGGCTACGAGCGCGCCGGCAAAGGCCGCCGTACGATCAAGGCCCGCGAGCTGTGGACCAAGATTTTGGAAAGCCAGATCGAGACCGGCACTCCCTACATGCTGTACAAGGACGCCGCCAACGAGAAGTCCAACCAAAAGAATTTGGGAACGATTCGTTCGTCCAACCTCTGCACCGAAATCTTGGAGTACACGGCTCCCGACGAAATCGCCGTTTGCAACTTGGCGTCGATTGCGCTTCCGAAGTACGTGGACAACGGGGCGTTTGACCACCAGATGCTGTACGACGTGACCTATAAGGTTACGTGCAACCTCAACGACGTCATCGACCAGAACTACTATCCGGTGCCTGAGGCGCGGAACTCCAACATGCGCCACCGCCCGGTGGGCCTGGGCGTTCAGGGCTTGGCCGACGCCTTCATCAAGCTGCGCCTGCCGTTCACGTCGCCTGAGGCACGCCAGCTGAACAAGGACATTTTTGAGACTATCTACTTCGCCGCGGTGACCGCTTCGTGCGACATGGCCAAGAAGGACGGTGCCTACGAAACGTTTAAAGGCTCACCGATCAGCGAGGGTAAGTTCCAGTTCAACCTCTGGGGCGTGAGCGAAGACGAGCTCAGCGGACGCTGGGACTGGAAGGCGCTTCGCAAAGAGGTGATGAAGCACGGGGTGCGCAACTCCCTTCTGGTGGCTCCGATGCCGACGGCTTCGACGTCGCAGATCTTGGGCAACAACGAGTGCTTTGAACCCTACACGAGCAACCTGTACACGCGCCGCGTGCTTTCGGGCGAGTTCATCGTCGTCAACAAGCACCTGCTGGTGGACCTGGTAAAGCTCGGACTGTGGAACGACGACCTCAAAAACGCCATCATGGCCAACAACGGGTCCATTCAGGCCATTGACGGCATTCCTGAGAACATCAAGGAGCTCTACAAGACCGTGTGGGAGCTCTCGATGCGCGACATCATCGACATGGCCGCCGACCGCGGACTCTTCATCGACCAGTCGCAGTCGCTTAACCTGTTTGTGGAATCGCCCAATATGGGCAAGCTGACGTCCATGCACTTCTACGCATGGAAGAAGGGCCTCAAAACGGGTATGTACTACCTCCGCACCAAAGCGGCTTCAGCAGCCATCAAGTTCACGGTGAAGAAGCGCGGCGAATCGGCACCAGCCGAAGAAGTGTTCAGCGAGGTGGATCAGGTGAAGCAGCAGCAAGAGGCGCTGGCCGCCATGGACACTCCGGAGGTGAAAGTGTACAGCGCCGAAGAAGCGGTCGCTTGTTCGCTGGATAATCCCGAAGCCTGCGAGGCCTGCGGTTCGTAAGCAGAATTTGCAATTATTGCCAAAAAAGCCCGCTTTGTGCGGGCTTTTTTTGTAAAGCTTAAACATTGGTCTTCAGGAATTTGTGTACCTTATTGGCACAAAATCCTGTAGCCATGAGCAGAGAACGCAGCACCCGCCGCGACGTCGACGAGATTCGCGAGCGGCACCGCCACGAAGAAGAGGAGCACGACAAGGCGGCGACGACCACGCAAATCATTGTGCTGGTCCTCATCCTCGGCATCGTGGGAACTTTAGCGTACTACTTGAGCACCTAGACCCTCGAGCGTACCTTCGCTTCGCATGAAGCGTTGGACGACTTGGTTGGGCGGAGGCCTCGGGTGGGCCCTGGGCGGACCCGTGGGCGCTTTGCTGGGCGCCGCGGTGGGCAATGCCCTTTCGGATTTTTGGTCCAAAGACGACGAGGGCGCCGCGGTACCGAGTTCGGAGCGCGATTTTCACGCGTCCCTTTTGGTGCTGGCCTCGATGGTCATCAAAGCCGACGGCAAGGTCGACGAGCGCGAGCTGAGCTTTGTGCGCGAACAGTTCCGGCAATGGTTTGGCGTGGAACGAGCCAACGAGGCCTTTGCGTTTTTCAAAAAAGTGGTCCAGGAGCAGCCGGCACTCACGACGGTGTGTTCCGAAGTTCGGCGCCATATGAGCCTTCAGGGCCGAATTCAAATCGTAGGCTTCTTGTTTGCCCTGGCCTACGCCGACGGCGAACTGCAGGCCTCGGAGCGTCAAGTTATTGCCCGAATTGCCCAGTACCTCGGGCTCAACCAGCACGACGTTAATCGGCAGGAGCTGCTTCACCGCCCCACGGTGCAGCGCAGAGACCCTTACGAAGTGCTGGGATTGTCGCCCTCGGCTACCGATGCCGAAGTCAAGTCGGCCTACCGCAAACTCGTGAAAAAGTACCACCCCGACGCGCTGCAGGGCATGGGCGAAGACGTGGTGAAGGAGGCCGAATCCACGTTCCGCCAAATTCAAGCGGCGTACGAAGAACTTTGTGCCGCCCGCGGAATTAAGTAAGTATGGACTTCCGCGACCCCATTCGTTCCGAGCTGGCGCAGTTCAACCGCGACTTCCCCAAGGCGTTCAGCTCAAAGGTTGCGCTGCTGGACCTGATCTTGCGGTACATCGTGCGCCAAAAAGGCAAGCAGCTGCGCCCATCGTTGGTGTTCTTGGTGGCCAAAGCGCACGGTACGGTCGGCGAGCGGAGCTTCCGCGCCGCAACCCTGGTGGAGCTGATGCACACGGCCACCCTGGTGCACGACGACGTGGTGGACGAGTCGGCGGTGCGCCGCTCCATGTTTTCGATCAGCGCGCTGTGGAAAAACAAAATTGCCGTGCTCGTGGGCGACTACATGCTGTCGCGGGTGCTGCTGCTCGCAGTGGAGGCGGGCGACCACGACTTGCTGCGCACGGTGAGCACGGCGGTGCGCGCCATGAGCGAGGGCGAACTCCTTCAAATCGAGAAGGCCCGCCGGCTGGACATCGACGAGTCGGTGTACTACGACATCATTCAAAAGAAGACGGCCTCCTTGATGGCGGCCTGCTGCGCGGCGGGAGCGGAATCGGTGGGGGCCGACGAGGCCACGGTCCGCCAGGCCTCGGAATTTGGCAACGCGTTGGGCATGGCGTTCCAGATTCAGGACGACTTGCTCGACTACCAGGCCTACGGCGAAAGCGGTAAGCCCGCGGGCATCGACGTGCGCGAGCAAAAAATGACCCTTCCGCTGATATATGCCCTGCAGCGGGCCGACGCGTCGACCAAGCGCGAGCTGATGCGCATTGTGCGGCGAAAGGCCAACGACCCCGAACGGATTCGAACCCTGATGACTCAGGTGGCCGCCCTTGGGGGGCTGCAGTACGCGCGGGAGCGCCGCGACGCCTTCTTGGACGAGGCGCGCGGAATCCTGGCGTCGTTCCCGGCGGGCGAAGCGCACCAAGCGCTCGAAGTTTTGGTTGATTTTGTGGGCCAACGGGCCAAATAATTCCTACCTTCATTCGTCCCATGGGACTTATTTCACCTGCCACCGTTGACCGAATTCTCGATGCCGCCCGCATCGAAGAAGTCGTCGGTGAGTTCGTGACCCTCAAGCGCAGCGGGGGCAGCTTTCGCGGACTGAGCCCGTTCACCCAAGAGAAGACGCCGTCGTTTTACGTCGTTCCGTCCAAAGGGATTTTCAAGTGCTTTTCGTCGGGCAAGGGCGGTTCGGTCGTCACCTTTTTGATGGAGCACGAGCAGCTTTCCTACCCCGACGCCCTGCGCTGGCTCGCCAAAAAGTACCAAATCGAGATCGAGGAAGAGGAGACGTCGCCCGAGCAGGACGCCGTGCGCGACCGCCGCGAGAGCATGTTTGCCCTCAACGCCTTCGCCCTCAAGCAGTTTGGTGAGTGGATGTGGAACGACGACCACGGACGCGCCGTGGGCTTGGCCTACTTTCGCGAGCGCGGATTTACCGACGAGACGCTGCGCAAGTTTGAGCTCGGCTTTCACCTCGAGGGGCGCGACGCCTTCGCCAAGGCCGCGGCCAAAGCAGGATACCGGCCCGAGTTCCTCGAGGCCACGGGGCTGTGCATCAAGCGCGAGTCGGGCGATCTGGTCGACCGCTTCTGGGGCCGGGCGATGTTCCCCATTCATTCGCTGAGCGGCCGGGTCGTGGGTTTTGGCGGACGCGTGCTGCGCAGCGACGCCAAGACGGCCAAGTACCTCAACAGCCCTGAATCGGACATTTACCACAAGTCCCAGGTGCTGTATGGCCTTTTTCAGGCCAAGCAAGCCATCAGCCGGGCCAACAAGGTCTACCTCGTCGAGGGCTATACCGACGTCATCAGCATGCACCAAGCGGGCGTGCACAACGTGGTTTCGTCGAGCGGAACCGCACTGACGCTGGAGCAGATTCGCCTCGTGAAGCGCTTGACCGAGCACGTCACCTTGCTTTACGACGGCGATAAGGCGGGCATCCGCGCGTCCTTCCGCGGCATTGATTTGCTGCTCGAGGAAGGCCTTTATGTGCGGGCCGTACCGCTGCCGGCGGGCGAAGACCCCGACTCCCTCGCCCGCTCGATGGACCCGGAGTCCCTGAACGCCTACCTGGCCGAGCACGAAGTTGACTTCATGCAGTTTAAAGTCGAGGCGCTGACCGAGGAGGGCGCGGCCCAAGACCCCATTCGCCGCGCCGAAGTGGTACGCGACGTGGTGCAGTCGGTTGCCAAGATTCCCAACGCCATCCTGCGCGAGGTCTACCTGCGCGACAGCGCCCAGCGCTTGGGCATCGACGAGCGCAACCTGTACGCCGAGATGGAGCGCATCCGCGGCGCCGAACTCAAGAACGCCAGCCAACGGCGCCCCGAACGCGACCCCTACGAGGACCCCAGTCCGCCCGAAATGCAGGTGCAGCGGCCGCAGGCTCCGCGCCCCTTAGCCGTCGAAGACGCCCTGGTCAAGGTCCTGCTGCAGCACGGCAGCGACCGCGTCAAGTGGACCGGCCCCGACGGACTCGAGCACGAGGATGCCGCGGCAGCGCTTATTCTCGACGACCTCAGCGCCGACGAACTCGCCTTCGGCCACGAGCCCTACCAGCGCATTTACCTCGAGATGCTCGCGGTGTGGTCCTCTGAAGAACGCATTTTGGGTCCCGAGTACTTCGTGCGCCACGAAGATCCGAGCTTGGCCGCAACCGCCGCAGAGTGCCTGACGGAGCGCCACCAGCTCGCCGACTGGTCGCGCAAGAGCATCTACATCGGATCCATCGAGGACCAGCTCTCGAACCACGTGCACGAGTGCCTGCTCCGCTTCAAGGAGCACCGATTGGAAGACCGCATTCGCGCGTCCGTTGCCGCCTTGGCGGCCCTCACCGACCCCGCCGAGCGCGAGGCCAAGCTCAGCGAATTTGTGCGCATTCAGGCCCTGCGCAACGCCCTTCGCGCGGAACTTCAGCGCGTGGTATGATGGTTGTACCTTGGAGGGCATGAATGCTTTTAACCGCCCATCCTGGGGCGTTCGACTCATCGCCCGCACGCTGGCGGCCTTTGCGACGGCGTGGATTCTTCCGAGCGTCGACCTCGATAAGTTTACCACGGCGATTTGGCTTTCGGTCGTGCTTGCCCTGCTGAACAGTACGGTAAAACCCCTCCTCGTGCTTCTGACGATTCCCTTGACGGTGTTTTCGTTTGGACTTTTTGTGCTCGTCATCAACGCCGGCGTCGTGCTGCTCGCGAGCGATTGGGTGGACGGATTTACCGTGGGCGGATTTTGGTCGGCCCTCGCCTTCAGCGTCGTCTACTCGATTATTTCGAGCATGCTCGAGGGTCAGTGGCGGATGCGCGTGGCGCGCATGAAGAACGGGGCTTAGCCCTGCCCGACTACGCCCCCGGCGATGAGGTACTTCATGATGTCGCCCGTTTTTCCGCTCAGCGGTTCAATGTAGCTCTGCGGAACCACGTACATGTCGCCCATGATGGTAAGCGCCAAGGGGACGTACACCATGACAAAGCCCTCGGGCGCGTTGCCCAACTCCTTCAGGGTTTCGTCCGTCACAAATCCGACTTTGCGCACTTCGCTGTCGGGCGCCATGCGGACCAGCACGGCGTGCTCAAATCCCTTTTTTTTACCCGTCAGGCTCTTCATCACGTCTTTGGTCGAACTGTAGACCAGCTTGACCAACGGCACCTTTTCGAGGAGCCCGTCAACCACTTTGACGAGCGGATTTTTCACGACAAAATTGCCCAGAAAGCCAATCGCGGTCACCCCCACGAGCAGCGTGAGCAGCCCCAACCCCGGAAGGTCAAAGGGAATCAAAGAGTCGAGGGAGCTCAGGGCCCAGAAGAGCACGTAAACAGTCAGTGACAAGGGCGTCGTGTAGAGGAGGCCTTGAACGAAGTAGTTGATCAGTCGGTTTTTCATAAAACGGGGTATTGGGTGCGAATTTTTTTAGGGAGGCCGGCCACCACCAGGTTGTAGGACTGGCGAATCCAGCCGGCGACGGTGCGCGACGGGGCGCTGCCGTCGAGGCGTACCGCGCTCCAGTGCACCGGGCTCATGTGGGAGGCCCGCTCCAGGCAGGGGTATTCGGCCCGAAGGTCGTCGAGGAGTTCGGGCGGGAACTTCAGGGCCATCCCCACGGGCTCGGGCTCGTCCAGCGGAAGTATGGCAAACATTTTACCCGCCACTTTGAGGACCAGGTGTTCCGGCCCAAAGGGCGTGGTCACCTCGGCGTGCGGCAGTTCCGCGGCGTAGGCAAGGGCATCGTCTCGGTTCACAGCCTAAAGTTCGCGAATCGGATCCCAAAAGTGGCGCGCAAAGTCCTGAATTTGATCGTTTTCGACGCGGATGCCTTCGGCTTCAAGCTGCTGCTGCATCGCCGTGAATCCGCCGAAATGGTGCTTACCGGTCAGTACGCCGAGGCGGTTGACCACCCGGTGCGCGGGCACGTCGGGTAAGCTGTGGGCCGCGTTCATGGCGTACCCCACCGTTCGGGCTCCGCCGGCGCTGCCGAGGTGGCGGGCGATGGCTCCGTAGCTCGTAACGCGACCTTCGGGGATTTGGCGAACCACCGCGTAGACCCGCTGAAAAAAATCAGATTCCGGGGCACTCATGCAAAGCGAAACTTGAGGTAGGTGATGGTCTTGCCCTTGTCCATGAACAGCCGTTCGTAGTAGGTCTGGCAGGCAAAAGCCACGTGGTCGGGATAGGGTTCGAGCTGGCGGTAGACGTCGTGGTAGCTCTCGAGCACTTCGTGGCCTTGAAGCTCGAGGATTCCGTGCAGGTAGCCGTGCAGGAACTCGCTGTCGGTCTTGAGGTGCAGCAGTCCGCCCGGCTTGAGCAGCCGCCGGTAGCGGGCCAAGAATTCGGGGTTGACCATGCGGTGCTTGGCGCGCTGAAACTTGATTTGGGGGTCGGGAAACGTGATCCACAGTTCGTCGATTTCCCCGGGGGCGAAGGCCTGCTCGAGCCACTCCACACGGGTGCGCAAAAAGCCCACTTGGTTCAGCCCTTCGGCTTGGGCTTCTTTGGCGCCCTTCCAGATGCGGGCCCCTTTGATGTCGATTCCGAGGTAGCTCTTTTCGGGCTCGCGCCGAGCCAAGGCCACCGTGTACTCGCCGCGTCCGCAGCCGAGCTCCACGACGAGCGGGCGTTCGGAGGCAAAAAATGCCTCCTTCCATTGGCCGCGCAGGCTAAAATTCCCTAAAATTTCTTCTTTGCTCGGCTGGACGACGTGGGCCATCGCGTCCAGCTCGGCGAATTTGGCGAGTTTGCCTTTTCCCATGGGTCAAAGGTAGGCCTGGCCTGAGGTCGGCTGAAGGTCGAGGAGGCGCGCCTGAACAGTTCGCTCGCCGCGGTATTCGTTCCACGAAAGCTGAAACGCCGCGTCGACGAGACCCTCGGGGACGGGGTCATCGCCCCACTGAAAGTGGATGCCCCGCAGCGAACGCTGGCGGAACGGATCAAAGAGCTCGACCTGGAGGTGCTCGCCTTCGGCGCCCACTTTTTTGGTGTAGGCGAGCTCCACGCCGCGCACGCCCCAAACGGGCGCCGGGTTGCCCACGCCAAACGGTTCGAGCCGGTCCTGCAATTGCAGCAGCCGCGGCGTGACCTCGTCGACCCGAAGGACCACGTCGACGGCAATCTGGGGCTGGCGCATGGCCTCGGGCCAGCGCCGGTCGACCGCGGCGTTGAGGGCAAGCCTGAAGTCGTCGAGGTTTTCGGGTTTGCAGGTCATGCCGGCGGCGGCCTTGTGTCCGCCAAACTGGATCAGGTGGGCGCTGGCGTCGTCGAGGGCTGCATACAAGTCGAGGCCGGGGGCGCTGCGCGCGCTGCCCGAAAGCACGCCTTCGTGCTCGGTAAAGGCCACGACGGGGCGGTAGAATCGTTCGGCAACGCGCTGGGCGATCAGCCCCACAATGCCCTTGTGCCAGTCGGGGTGGTAGAGCACCAGGGCCAGGTCGTCGCCGACCGACTCGGCCATCTCGAGTGCCTCGTCGACCATGCGGCGCTCGGTGCTGCGGCGGGTCGTGTTCAGGTCGTGGAGGTCTTGGCTGAACTGCTCGATGGGCCCCATGTCGGTGGCCGTGAGCAGCTGTACCGCCCGCAGGCCGTGGTCCATACGCCCGGCCGCGTTGATTTTGGGGGCGACGCTAAAACTGAGGTCGCGGGCGCTCACGGGTCCGCGCCGCTCGCCAATAAGCGCCTGCAGCGCGGGTCGGGGCTGGGTGTTGATCAGCTCCATGCCCTGCATAAGCCAGCGGCGGTTGAGTCCGACCATCGGAACCATGTCGGCCGCAATGCTCAGCGCGAGCAGGTCGTGGTGGGCGTCGAGCGGCGCCGAATCGAGGCCCGCCGCGTCGTAGGCGCTCCGCCACAGCATGAACCCGACGCCGCAGCCCGAAAGGTAGGTGTGGCCGAACCGGCAGTCGCTCCGAAGCGGGTCGAGTACCGCCAGGGCGTTGGGCAGGCGCTCTTCAGGCTGGTGGTGGTCGGCGACGATTACGTCGAGGCCGAGGGAAACGGCGTAGTCGATTTCGTCAAAGGCCTTCACCCCGCAGTCGAGGGCGATGAGGACCTTGGCGCCGAGTTCGACGGCCCGGTCGATCCCGGCCTTCGAGAGGCCGTATCCCTCGCGGTAGCGGTCGGGAATGTAGGCCTCCGTGCGCCATCCGCCGGCTTTGAGGGCGAGGGTGCCGACCGACACCGCCGTGGTGCCGTCGACGTCGTAGTCGCCAAAGAGAAACACGAGTTCGCCCTGGGCGCGGGCAAGCGCGAGGCGTTCGGCGGCCTCGGGCATTCCGGCCATGTCGAGCGGGTTCACTTCGCCCGGGTCGGTACCCTGAATCCAGTCGCGCACTTCGTCGAGGTTGCGAAACCCGCGCAGGGCGAGCAGTTCAGCCATGGGCCGGTCGACCTGCTTTTCGAGGGCCGCGACGGCCTCGGCGTCGGGTTTGGGGGGCAGCGTCCACCACTTGCGTCGCGTGCGGCTCATGATTCGTCGCGGCGCTGGGTTTGGTAAATCGCGGCCTGGTGCTGGACCGAGTAGCGGTGCACCAGCTCGAAGAAGGCTTTGACGTACTTCGGGTCCAGCCCTTGGGCTTGGGCCTGTGCTTCGCGCTGCTCCAGCATGTCGATCCATCGGTCCATCTGGAACACGCTAGCCCCTTGGGCCAGCTTGCGGTGGGCCAGGCGCTCCACGATGGCTTGGCGCTGCTGAATCAGTTCCACAAACTGAGCGTCGATCTGGTCGAGGGCCTCGCGGTCGGAACTCAAGCTCTGCGCCAGGGCGGCGGGGTCAGCCAGTTCGAGGTAGCGGGCCAAGCGGTCGAGCAAGGCGGTGAGGCGCGCCGGCGTGAGCTGCTGGGCGGCGTCGCTCAGCGCTTCGTCGGGCTGCGGGTGAATCTCGATCATCAGCCCGTCGAGCGCGAGGTCCATCGCGATTTGGGCGACCGACTCCACCAGGTCGCGCTGCCCGGCAATGTGGCTGGGGTCGCAAAAAATCGGGAGTTCGGGAGCCAATCGGCGCAGCTCAAAGCTGAGTTCCCAGCGCGGATCGTTGCGGTAGGGCTCAGGGTGGGTGGCAAAAAATCCGCGGTGCACCGCCGCCAAGTCGCTCAAGCCAAGCTTGTCGAGGCGCTCGAGGGCCCCCAACCACAAGCCGACGTCGGCGTGAATCGGGTTTTTTACCAGCACGGGCAGCGCGGACCCCTTGAGGGCTTCGGCGATTTCTTGCACATAAAACGGATTCACCGTGGTGCGTGCGCCGATCCAAACGGCGTCAGCTCCCGCGGCGAGGGCGCGCTCGACGTGCTGGGGGTTTCCCACCTCGACGACGAACGGCAGTCCCACTTCAGCCCGCATGATTTGCAGCCATTCCAAAGCGTTGTACCCGGCGCCCTCAAACGCACCGGGACGGGTGCGGGGCTTCCAGACTCCCGCGCGGAACAGCTGGGTGCGGCCGTCAGCCTTGAGGGCCCGGGCCGTTTCGAGCACCTGGTCGAGGGATTCGGCGGAGCAAGGTCCCGCAATGACCCAGGGTTCTCCAGAGTTGGGGCTCCAGTGGCCAAAGGGCCGGTGGCGTCGGGCGGCAGCACTCATTCGTCGTTCTTTTTAGCGGAGCTCGGCGCTCCTTCTAAAACAACCACGAGCTCGCCCCGCGGTTCAACTTCGGCGAAATAGGCTTGCAGCTCGGCGGCGGTGCCTCGGTGGTAGGTTTCGTGCAGTTTGCTGAGCTCGCGGACCACGCAGATTTTGCGGTCCGGTCCCAGCCATTCGACGACCTCGTCCAAAAGCTTGCGCAGCCGGTGCGGTGACTCGTAGGCGACGACCGTTCGGCCTTCGGTCCGCCAACTTTGGATGCGCGTTTGCCGTCCTTTTTTTTGCGGAACAAAGCCCTCAAACACGAATCGGTCGCAGGGAAATCCGCTCGCGACCAAAGCGGGAATGAGCGCGGTAGGCCCCGGCAAGGCTTCGACCGCCACGCCGGCCTCGACGCAGGCGCGGACCAGCAAAAATCCGGGGTCGCTGATGCCCGGCGTTCCTGCGTCGCTGGCGAGCACTACATGGCCGGAGGATTCGCGAACCAGCTGCACGAGCGCGGCGGCTTGGGCGTGCTCGTTGTGCATGTGGTAGGCGCGGAGCTTGGCCTCAATTCCGAGTAAATGAAGCAGTTTTCCGGTGGTACGCGTGTCTTCGGCCAGCACCAAATCGGCCTCGGCCAACGCGGTTTTGGCGCGGTCGGTAATGTCTCCGAGGTTGCCCAGCGGAGTCGGAACGAGCACCAATTTGCCCATTTATTCGAAGCGGGCGTAGACGAGCGCCAAAAATCGGTCGGCGACGTCCGGCGATTTACTCCAGTCGTAGTCGGGCTGTACGGCTTCGCGAATGAAGGTCTCGCACTCGGCCTTGGACTCCAAGGTCGCCAAGTAGGCCACTATGCGCTGGTAGTCCTGGTCGTCGCCGCCAAAAAGGTGCTTCACAAACGCGAGCCGGTCGTTCAGGCCGGCGTTGAGGTTGGCGAAGCGGGCGTTCACGGACTTGGCCGCTGCGGGCTGCGGGCTAACGGCTTCTGGTTGCGGGCTAACGGCTGCTGGTTGCTGGTTGCTGGTTGCTGGCTGATGGTTGCTGGCTGCTGGCTGCGGGTTGCTGGCTGCGGGTTGCTGGCTGCTGGCTGCGGGTTGCTGGCTGCTGGCTGCGGGTTGCGGGCTAACGGCTTCTGGTTGCGGGTTGCGGGTTGCGGGTTGCGGGTCGCTGGTTGCTGGCTGCTCGCTGAAGGTGGCTACGTGGTCGGCGAGCGCGGCCTGGAGGCGCGACTCGGCTGCGGCCTGCGCGGCGGCGAGTTGGGCTTGGAGTTGGGCCTGCGCGGCGGCTTGGGCTGCGGCCTGGCTGGCGGCCAGGGCGGCGGCTTGGGCTTGCGCGAGCTCCGCCTGGGTGGCGGCGAACTGGGCTTCGGCCTGAGCTTTGGCTTCGGCTACTTCGGCGCGGAATTTCGCCTGATGCGCCTGCACGCAAAGCGAATCGAGGAGCTTGAGGTCGTCCGCACTGGGTACCTCAGATTGAAGGGCAGAATGGAGGCCAGAAAGGGCCGAAGAGAGGGCGGTGCTCATGGTGGAAAGCCGTAGTTTAGCAGAAGTGGAAAAGTACGAAATGTTCCAAGAGCGCGCGCCCCGTTCCGGGCACATTGAGG
>JBEGTJ010000039.1:0-16577 GCA_041179465.1 Bacteroidota bacterium
GAATCAGTGGCGGCAAAAAGCTCGGGCTGAATCCGCGCAACCAAGCGGTTAAGGGCCTCGGAATCTCCGGTAAACGTGAAGTGGATGTGCCCAATTTTGGTCGACGAAATCACCGTGGAGTGAAATCCGCCCCGATCCATCCAAAACTGGGCGGACTTGGCCGCCGCCGCGACCACCGAACTTTCTTCGATGGCCATCGGCACCGTGTATACCTGATTGTTGATGAGGAAGTTGGGCGCAACACCAAGCGGTAAAAAGTAGTTGGCTACCGTGTTTTCGATGAACTCGTCGTGGCGCTTTTGCACGGCCTCGTCGGCGTGGTTGTACGAAGCCAAGAGCTCTTGCCCGCGGGCGGGATCGCTCAGGTGCTGCTCGGTGAGCCACGTAATCTTAGCGGCTTTGCTCAACTTGGAAAAACCGCGAATTTGGAGGTTGCTGCGCTTCATGTTTAAGAATTGGTACAAAAGTAACCGCTTATCGCCCCAGAGGTTCAACAAAGCGCCACATTCCTGCCCCGGCGGCATAGGCGAGTGCGTCCAAAGGGTCGGCAGTAAAGCGCGGATCAAAACCGGGTATCCACCATTCAAAAGCCGCCGCCCAAACCAAGGTGAACCCTGCTACGGTGCTCCACGATAGCAGCAAATTGGGCTGAACCCGGCGCGCCAGCCAGCTGGGTACGCCCAAGGCCACCGGCACGAAGCAGCAGGGATCCAAAAACGAGTCGGCCCATCGGAACGAGACGCCCCACGCCAAACCTATTTGGTGGAGCCCAAAGGCCGCCAGGGCCAGGGCCGTGACGGGGTTCACACGGCCACCCAGTAGGCCATCCAGGCGATGGCTCCGCCGACGGCGAGCACCGCCCAGTGCATGGCCTTGCCGGCGTTGATCAGACTGCGCTTCCAGTGGGGAATCTGGGGGTCGGTGTTCCATTCCATAGTGGGCATTTCAAATGCTTTGTGCCGGTTCGGATTTTCCTGATTGGCAAACGTGCTGTGTACCTGGCGCTCGGCTGCGCAGGAAGGGCAGCGGTCGGAGTCCTCGCCCCACTCGCCGCATTGGGTGCATTTTAGCTGGGTAGCCATGCCGCAAAGGTAGTCTCGCTTGCCCGCTCTGCATAAAAAAAGCCCCACAGCGAACTGAGGGGCTTGGCGATTTTGGTGGTTCGGGGCGGAATCGAACCGTCGACACATGGATTTTCAGTCCATTGCTCTACCAACTGAGCTACCGAACCAAAATCGGGAGTGCAAATTTAAGCAAAAAACCTGAACTAACTTTGATTTCCTCAAATGATTGCTGTAGACGCCGGAAACACGACCATCAAAGTCCTGGAATTCAATCCTTCGGGCGAAGTGGTATCCCTAAAAAAATGGCCGGCCGCGCAGTGGCGCGACTGCGCCGCTGCCCTTGAGGGCTGCAGCGATGCCGTTTGGATTGCCGACACCGCCAAGCGTCCGTGGCCTCAGGGAATCCTCGCCACCGCGGAGCACCCCTGGTCTTTTGAAATTTGCTATTCCGCGCAGATTGGCAGCGACCGATTGGCCGCCATGGAAGGCGCCTTGCTCCGAAACCCGGGCCGCTCCATTCTGATGGTTTCCTGCGGAACCTGCCTCACGTTTACCTACCTCCACCAAGGAACGCGGCTTCAAGGCGGTTCCATCGCGCCCGGTTGGACCAGCCGCCTTCGGGCCCTCGCCGAGCACACCGGAAGCCTTCCGCTCCTCAACCCCCTCTCCGATGAGGAACTTGAGTGGGCCTTGGGCGCCGACCCGCGAACCGACACGACCGAGGCGAGCATGCACCGCGGGGCGATCCAGGGAATCCTGGATCAGGCCCAGGCCGAAGTGGCACGGTTTCGGCAATTGGACCCCGACCTCGTCCTGATCCTCCACGGCGGCGACGCCCGGGCGTTGGCGGGTCGCATTAAAAACGGCATCTTTGCCGACGAAAATTGGATCGCCCTCGGACTGTGGTCGATCGCCCAACGTACATGATCCGCAAGACCCTCCTCAATCTCTTCCTGACCGCCGGCTTGGTGCCCGCCCTCGCCCAGCAGCAATCGGTCAGCCCGTATTCCCTTTTTGGTGCCGGCTGGTCCCAGCCCCAGGCCAACGCCTACCAGCAGTTTTTGGGCGGAGCGAGCGCCGCCGACCGCAATCCATGGTACCTGAACCCCGACCAACCGGCCGCCCTCTCGGCCATTAAATACACCACGCTCGATTTTGGCGGACAGCTCACCGGCGTCGTCCAAACCAGCGACACAAACCAGCAATTCAACCGCACCGGGGGCTTCAATCACTTCGGAATCGCCGTTCCCTTAGCTAAGGGCATGGGCATTTCGGCGTCCTTGCGGCCCTACACGGCCGTGGGCTACGACGTCCAGCAGTCGGGCACCGACTCGGCCTTTGGCGACTGGATCCAACGCTTTGCGGGCCGGGGCGGACTTAACTCCACCTCGCTTACGTGGGCCTGGTCCCCCATTAAGTACCTCTCGGTAGGGGCCACGGCGCGCTACCTTTTTGGCTCGGCCGACCGAAGCACCAAAGTCTACTTTACCGACGGGCGCTTTGACTACGCCGGCGAAGTCGAGCGCGTCCTCGTGAGCGATTGGCGCTGGAATGCCGGAGCCCAGCTCATCCTCCCGTTTGGCCTGAACGAGCTGGTGGCCGGGGCGCAGTACGAGCCCAAGGCGAACCTCTCGGCCGTCCAGAACTACGCGTGGTACAGCTTCAAAACCAACAGCGACGGAGCGGAAATTCCGCTCGACACCATATCAGCGGTCAACGGTGCCGTGGGTACCGTGGCCTTCGGCGGCCGTCAGGCAGTGGGCCTTCGATGGGCCACCAACCGCAAGAACACGCTCCTTCCGGCGTGGACCCTAAGCGGACACTTCGAGCGCACCCACGTAGGCGACCACCGCGACTTCAATGCGACCCAATCGGGCAACTACCGCGGCTACGCTCAGGCCTGGATCGTTCAAGCGAGCGTGGTTCCCACCCTCGTTTCCACCAAAAAGAAGCGCACTTCCTACTTCAGTCAGGTGCAGTACGTGGGCTCTTTTCGCCGAGACCATTTTGGTTTGTATGCGGGCGGAGCGCCCGGCGGTACCGCCGTTCGCGGATGGAGCGGCAACCTCGGCATGGCCATGCCCGTGGGCGGACGCAGCTTCATTCCTGGCGACGTGAAGGTGGCCACGGTGCACGTTGGCCTCAATTTTGGAAGTATAGGTTCAGTTAACCACGGATTAGTTCGAGAACAATATCTTCGCGCCGCCGTTGGTTTAACGTTGAACGATCAGTGGTTTATGAAAGCAAAATTCCGTTAAGTATGAAACGAGTTCTTGGATTCCTCTTGCTAGTAGCTGCCCTGGGTAGCCAGCCCCTCTTTGGTCAAAAAGCGGTTTGGGGCAAAAACGCCACTGATTCTACGGTGTGCTTTGAAAAGTTCAATACGTTCGGAGCTCTGTACAACAGCAAGTCCTACGTCGAGGCCTACGAACCCTGGAAGGCCGTTTACGAAACCTGCCCCCAAGCCACGGAGGTCATTTACAAGTTTGCCCCCAAGATCCTGGAGGCAAAAATCAAGGAAGCCACCGACCCTAAGGTCAAGCAAGACTTGATTCGCCTGCTGCTTTCGACCTACGACCGCCGCAACCAGCTGTATCCGGGTAAAGAAGCCGAAATCCTCGCCCAAAAGGCCGACGATTTCTGGACCTACTACCCAGACAGCGCTTCGACGGCCTACGCCATGTACAAAAAGGTTTTTGACATGGACCCCAAGGCCCTTCAGCCCGCCTACCTGAACAACTACTTCAATGTGGTCATCAAACTCTACAAAGAAGAGAAGCTGAACTCGTTTGGATTGGTCGAAGGATTTAACGACGTCGCCGAAGCCATTGAACTTCAGTCCAACGACCGCAACACGTTGATCGCCCAGCTCACCGAAAAGGACACCTTGGGCACCATTTCGGATCGCGAGAAGCGCAACCTCGACGCGAACCGCAAGCTGCTGGCGCAGTCCGAGAAGCTGTTGGGCAACATCGAGAAGGGCATTGCTCCGCTGCTGACCTGCGAGCGCTTGACCCTGATCTACAACGACTCGACCTATGCGCTGCACACCACCGACAAGTCGTGGTTGGCGCGCGCCATCACCATGCTCTCCAAAGAACGCACGGCGGCCGACGGAACGACGTCGAACTGCACCGACAACCCGATGTACTTCAAAGCGGCTTCGTCGCTCTACAAGCTCGAGCCCACGGCCAAGGCCGCGCGTTCCATGGGCCTCTTG
Source organism: Bacteroidota bacterium (assembly GCA_041179465.1). Taxonomy (GTDB): domain Bacteria; phylum Bacteroidota; class Bacteroidia; order Flavobacteriales; family Schleiferiaceae; genus TMED14. The sequence goes on from JBEGTJ010000039.1 coordinate 4,285, forward strand.
AGCGTGAAAAACGGCATGTATGCCGAGGCCAAGAAGTACTTTGACGACGCGATCCGTCAGGAAGTCGACCCGAAGAAGCGTTCCATGGACTGGCTGAAGCTGGCCGTGATCGCCGAGAAGCAAGGGCAGCTTGCCGAAGCCAAGCGCGCGTGCCTCGAGTCCGCCCGCGCCAACCCCGAATCGGGCGAGGCCTACCTCTTCCTGGCTTCGGTCTATGCCAAGGCAGCAGGATCTTGCGGCAGCAATGCCTTTGAAAAGAATGCCGTGTACTGGGCGGCCATCAACATGGCCAACCGCGCGGCTTCGGTCCAGCCTGACCTGGCGGCCCGCGCCGAATCGCTGGCCTCGGCTTTTCGCAAAAACGTGCCCGACAAGTCAATCGCCTTCCAGTTTAACTACAAGGAAGGGGATACCTACACGATCGGCTGTTGGATCAACGAGCGCGTCGTTGTTCGCTTCTAAGCGCGTACTCCTCTTCGTACTGGGCGTCGTCGTGGCTTCGTGCCGCAACGACGCCCAAGACGTTAAAAAGATCCGCAGCGTCGCCAAGGGGCCCAGCTCCATACAGTACGGAATTACCGTCGTGTACTCCGACACCTCGACCGTGCAGTGGCGCTTGAAGGCGCGCGAACTGGAAGAGGTGCGCACCGGGGGCCAAACCGAGCGCGAGGTGTTTCGAGGCGACGTGTCTGCCGTGCAGTTGCTCCAGGGCAAGCCCACGGGCCGCTCGCTGACGGCCGACCAAATCGTGCGCGACGTGCGCAAACAAAAGTGGTTTCTGACGGGCGGTGTTGCCGTGCGCCAAGGAGCCCGCAAGTCCCTGCGCACGGAATCCCTGGAATGGGACCGCAGCTCCGGCAAGATCTTGGGCAGCCAGTGGGTCGAAATCAACGACGAAGGCCAAACCTTGAGCGGAACCGGATTCGAGGCCATGGAAGATCTCTCCGTGTACACCATCTTTGAGGTGTCGGGCCAATTTGACGAACAAACACCCAAGAACCCATGAACAGCCCCATGCGTTGGCGCGTCCTCGAGTGGATTTACTACGTGACCGCCATTTTATCTGCCGAAGCTGCGTGGTCCTTTTATGCGACGGAACCCAAGCGGGCCCTCTTGTTCGCTGCCTTCACCGTGGGTTCCATCGCCATGGCCCTCTGGCGTCGGTCCCAGCGGCTTAAATCCAACAAGCCCTCATGATCGAGGCGCTGATCCTGCTCTTGGTTTCTCTTGCGGCCTCTGCGTTTTTTTCAGGGACCGAAATCGCCTTTTTGACCGCCAACCGACTTCAGCTCGAAATTGACCTCAAGCGCAAGGCGGTTCCGTTCTGGGTGGCCCACTGGATCAGCAACCCCCAGCAATTCTTGGTCACCATGCTCATTGGCAACACCTTGGCGCTGGTCGTCGTCGGGGCCCAGTTCGCGGTCCTCATGCACCCCTTCCTTGAGCCCTTGATGAGCTTGCCGCTGGTCCTGCTCCTCGAAACCTTGATTTCCACAGTGGTCGTCCTCTTTCTGGCGGAGTACATCCCCAAGGCCCTCTTTCGCGAGCAGTCCAACCGAGCCCTGGTCTGGGGTGCCGTTCCGGCCGCGGTCTGCTACGTGCTCTTTTGGCCCATTTCCATCATCCTGACCAAGTTCAACGACTGGCTCTTCAAGCGCATGGGGTCGGAATTCCACGGAACCACCCACGCGCGGGTATTTGGCTTGGCGGACCTCAACAGCTTGGTCGACGAGGCCAGCCAAAAAGACGAGCAGGACCCTGAAGTTGAACTGTTTCGCAACGCCCTCGACTTCGCCGAGGTCAAAGTGCGCGCCTGCATGGTTCCGCGCCCGGAACTCGTGGCGGTTCCCGTGACGATCCCCCTCGAAGAACTAAGGTCCACCTTTGTTGAATCGGGATTCAGCCGTCTGCTGGTGTACCGAGAGGAACTCGACGACGCCTTTGCCTACGTGCACCAGTTTGAGCTGTTCAAAAATCCCAAGTCGTTGAGGTCGGTTCTTACGCCGCTTTCTTTTGTGCCCGAGGCGATGAACGCCCAAGAAGTCTTTCAGCAGCTCATTCGCGAGAAGCGGAGCATGGCACTCGTCGTCGACGACCTCGGCGATCTGGTGGGCATGGTCACCCTGGAGGACATCATTGAAGAGCTCTTCGGTGAAATTGACGACGAACACGACCAGGACTCGCTGGTTGAGCAGGTGCTCGACGACGGCTTTCGCTTGGACGGCCGCTTGGAGGTCAACTACCTCAACGACCAGTACCATTTGGGCCTGCCGGAATCGGACCGCTTCACCACCCTGGGCGGGTTAGTCACCGATCTCGCGGGCAAGCTTCCCGAGCCCGGCGACACCGTCGTGGTGGGTGCCTGGCGGCTCGAAGTAGAGGGCATGGAAGTCCAGCGCGTGAAGCAAGTGCTGGTGCGCCGCGACGCGTGATTAGGGGGTTGTAGTGCCGCCAGGTCGTTGTATATTCGCGACCTTATTTACACCTAGTTATGGGACTTTTTGAAGCTATCCGCAGCCGTTCGGCACTCGTTGTTGGAGTCATTGGAATTTCGTTGGTTGCCTTTGTATTGACGGACTTTTTAACCTCGGGAAACATGCTGTTTCAGGGCGACCGCGACGTCGTTGGCCGCATTCAGGGGGAGAAAATTTCGTACCTGGAGTTCAACAAAGAAGTTGAAGAGCTCAGCCAAAATCCGCAGTACGGCCAAGCCACGCCGCTGCAAATCAGCGAATTGGTTTGGAACAACCTCCTCAACGAAAAGCTGCTGGTCAACCCCATGAGCGATCTGGGCTTTACCGTGACGACCGAAGAGCTGACCAAGGTCATCGAAATGTCTCCCTCGGTACAGCAAATGCCGGGACTGCAGGATCCGAACACGGGTCAGTTCCGCCCCGACCTGCTTCGCAGCGCCCTCCAGAACCTGCGCGACCAGCGCGAGAGTTCCCCTGAGGCAGCCGCCCAATGGGACAGCTGGGTTGCCTACGAGCAGGACGTGAAGAACCAGGCGCTGAGTAGCAAGATCTACGACGCCGTCGCCGCAGGGATGCGCATGCCGCAAAGCCTGCAGTTGGCTCAAAATACCCGCAACAACCGCCAGCTGCAGCTCAAGGTAGCGGCGATGACCGTCGCCGAGGTCAAGGACAGTGAAGTCACTCCGACCGACGACGACTTCCAGGCCATCTACGACGAGTACAAGCCGAACTTCAAGGTAATCGCGCCGTTGCGCGACGCCATGGTGGCCGACTTTCCCTTGGTGCCCTCGGAGCAGGATTTGGCTGCAGCCCAGGTAGAGCTTGCCAAGATTGCTGCCGACTTCGCGGCTTCCGTCGACGACAGTGCTTTTGCGGCGGCCAACACCGACGTTTTTGTGCCCATCGCCCTCCGCCCTGAGGCGAGCATCAACCCCAACGTGCTTCCCTACGTTCAAGGCAAGGGAACGGGCTTTGTTTCGGAGCCCATCAAAGACGGCGACGTCTACCGAATCGTCAAGGTTATGGGCCGTGCTTCGCTCCCCGATTCGGCACGCGCCAAGCACATTCTCGTGGCGTTTGCGGGAGCGGAACGCTCGCAAGCCACGCGTTCCTACCAAGAGGCTCAGGCCTTGGCCGACAGCCTTCTGAAGCAGCTGAAGTCGGGTGCCTCGTTCAGCGAGTTGAGCAAGCAGTACAGCAGCGACGTGGTCGCCGCATCCAAAGACGGCGACTTGGGTTGGTTCCAGCCCGGCCAGATGACCCCGGCGTTTGAGGCCTTCAGCTTCGAGAAGTCAACCGGCAGCTTGGATTTGGTCGAGACCGAATTTGGATTCCACCTCGTGCAGGTAACCGGACAGAAGGGTGCCCGCGCGGCCTTGCGCCTCGCTGAGGTGGTGCGCCGCGTGACGGTGAGCCCCGAGTCAGAGCAAATGGTGTACGCCAAAGCGGGCGAACTCGCCAAGCTGCTCCAAGAAGGAGTGAGCGCAGAGGAAGCCGCGAAAAAAGTGGGGGCGCAGTTGATTCCGGCCCGCAACGTCCGCGCGACCGACGCCTCGGTCATGGGCATGGCCGACAACCGCGAGGTAGTGCGTTGGATCTTCAACGAAGAGCGCGAAGTAGGCGACGTCAGCGTGATCAACAACAACTACAAGTCCTACGCCGTCGTTCAGCTGAGCGCGGTCTACGAGGAGGGCTACAAGCCCCTTGAAGCAGTCAAAGAAGATTTGAAGCCCCTCGCAATCAACCGCGCTAAAGTGCGCGTGCTGGCGGAGCGCTTGGCCGCCCAAAAGAGCATTCAATGGACCGACGCGAGCGTAACCCTGGCCGCTCCGTACTTGCCGACCGGCCGCGAGCCCAAGGTGGTGGGTATGGCCGCCGGCGCCAAGGTGGGCTTCACCTCAGAGGTCATCGAGGGCAGCAACGGCGCGTACCGCTTCAAGTTGGTGAATGCGTTCGACGCTCCGACGGCGCTCACGCCGGCCGACGTAGCGGCCGAGAACAACCGCCTCGCCGGCAGCGTGCAGCAGATGCTGCTCCAGTCGCTGCTCCAGTCAGCTAAGGTCGAAGACAACCGCGGAGCGTTCTACTAAGATCGCCCCACCGCGATGTGCCTCGTTCGCGAGAACGAGGGGGGGGAGGCCAGCGCGGATGCGCTGGCCTCCCTGCATTTATAGGCTTTTTTTAAAGACTTTCCCAGCGGTAGGCGTCCCAGCGGAGGAACACAAAAACCATCAAGCTGAAGGCCCAAAGCGACGAACCTCCGTAGCTAAAGAAGGGCAGCGGAATCCCAATGACGGGCATCAGTCCGAGGGTCATGCCCACGTTGACCGCAAAGTGCACAAACAGAATGCTGGCAATGCTCAGCCCGTAGTACATGCCGAAGCCGTGCTTCTGGCGCTGCGAAAGGAGCACCAGCCGTATGATGAGTCCGGCGAAGGCCAAGAGCACCACCAGAGCGCCCAAAAAGCCCCATTCTTCGCCTACCGTGCAGAAGATGTAGTCGGTCGTTTGCTCCGGAACAAACCGCAACCGGGTTTGGGTGCCCTGCATGTAGCCTTTGCCAAAGAGTCCGCCCGAGCCGATGGCAATCAGCGACTGCGCCGTCTGGTAGCCGGCGGCGCTCGGGTCGTCTACTTGGCCCAGGAGCAGCTTGATGCGAATCTGCTGGTGGGGTTTGAGCACGTTGTCAAACACTTGATTCACCGCGCCCGCCCAGAGGACGGCGATCAGTCCGAGCCAAATGGCGGGGTGCTTGACAAAGCGTATAAAGGACATGCGGTGGCGCGCCCGTGACGCCAGCAAACTGAGCAGCGAAACCACGCCGATCACGACGCGCACGGTTTCGGGGCTCCAAGCAAGAGCAAGAATGGACACGACCGCCACGCCGATGCTGCCGAAGAGGTAGAAGGAGGGAAGTCCGGCAAAGTAAAAGACGAGCAAAAACGACGCAAACACGAGCGCAGAACCGGCGTCGGGTTGGAGCAAAATGAGGCCCATCGGCAGTCCCACCACGAGGGCGGGAAAAATCCGCCCGCGCCAGGTACTGAGGTCGTAGGATCCGCTGCCGATCAAGCGCGCCACGAGCAGGGCGGTGCCCAATTTGGCGAATTCCGACGGCTGAAGGCCAAACGATCCAAGGCTCAGCCACGATTTGTTTCCGCCGCGCTCCACCCCGACGGCGAGCACCGCCAACAGGAGCACGATGCTGATCCCGTACACGGCCCACGACAGGACTTCAAAGAGCCGGGCGTCGGCGAGCAGCACCATGAGTACCAGAAAGCTGGCTAGTCCGATGAAGCTCAGCTGCTTGCCGGCCTCGTGGTTCCAGTTCCACTGAAAGGAATCGGCGACCGGCGTAACGGTGGCCAAAATGTTCAGCCAGCCAAAAACGACGAGAAACAGGACCAGACTCACGCTGATCCAATCGAGTTTGCCCACCAGGGGCGCAGCGGTAGTGCGGTTCATCAGTAGGGCGGGAGCTGGGTTTGAACGGAAGGCACGCGGTATTCACCGGTGAGGGCGCCCTCGGTCATTCGGCGGTAGAGGTCGGGGCGCGAAATCGAATCGTGCAGGTAGGATTCCATCATCAAACTGGCGATGGGCGCGGCCCAGCGCGAACCCCAGTACCCGTTTTCTACGATGATGGCGATGGCGATTTTGGGCTTGTGGAGCGGTGCGAACGAGGTAAAAATGGAGTGGTCTTGCCCGTGCGGATTCTGCGCGGTACCCGTCTTTCCGGCCATGGGCAGGCCCTCGAGCCGAGACGCGCTCGCCGTTCCGGACTCAAACACGTCGTTCATCCCCTGAATGATGACCTCAAAGTGCTGGGGATCGATCGTCGTTTTGTTGACCGTGGTGAAGGCGGGATCGTCCAGCGGCACTCCGCCAATGGCCCGGACCACGTGCGGCCGAATCCACCAGCCTCGGTTGGCCACTGCGGCCACCATGTTGGCCAACTGAATGGGCGTAACCACGAGTTCGCCCTGGCCGATGGCCAGCGAAATCACGGTAGGCGCCTTCCACCGGTCGCTGCGGTACACCTTGTTGAAGTAGGCGCCGTCGGGAACAAAACCTTTGCGGCCCGTCGGAAGGTCCACGCCCAAATAATCGCCCAAGCCAAAACTCTTCACGTGGCGGTGCCAGGCGTCGATCCCGCGGCTGGCGCTGGGATACTTGTCCAGCACTTTTTTGAGCACTTGGCAGTGGTAGTTGTTGCAGCTTTTGCTGATCGACCCGCGAAGGTCCAAGGTGCCGGCCTTGCAGTGGCACCCCACGTGCAGCGAGCCAAAGTGGTAGCCGTCGATGCAGGTGTACTGGGTCTCTTCGCTTACCACGCCTTCCTGCAGGCCAATCAGGGCGTTGAGGATTTTGAACGGCGACCCCGGCGGATACTCCGCCAAAATGGCCCGGTCGTACAGGGGCTTGTTGAGGGAATCGCGGTAAAGAATCGTGTAGTTGCGCGAACGGTAGCGGCCCACCAGCGCGTTGGGGTCGTAGCTCGGCGAAGACACCAAAGCCAAAATCTCGCCCGTACTCGGTTCGATGGCCACGATGCTCCCGCGCTTTCCGCGCATGAGCTCCTCGCCCAAAGCCTGAAGCTTGGCGTCAAGGGTGAGCTGAAGCTCGGCCCCCATCACGGGCTTCATGTCGTACTTGCCCTGCGCATAGGGCCCAACGTCGCGGTTGCGGTTGTCCACGATGATGTAGCGCCGACCGGCCTCGCCGCGCAGTACTTCTTCGTACGACGACTCAATGCCCGAAATGCCCAAGTAGTCGCCGAGGTCGTACTCGGGGTGGCTTTTCAAGATGTAGTCGTTGACTTCGCCTACGTAGCCCATGACGTTGCCGCCGTGGGGCTGGGGGTACTTGCGAAACGTCCGCTTGCGCATGTTCACCCCCTCAAACATGTTGATTTGCTCCTGGAGGGCGGCGTAGTCCTTGATCATCAGGCCGCGCAAAATGGCGTAGGGGCGGTAGGGCGCCTGAATCTTGGCCTTTTTCAGCTGCTTGCGGATTTCTTCGAGCGGCTCCTGAAGCACCTCTGCCAGCTTGACCGTGTCCAAGCGCGTAAGGCGGCTGGAAATCACCTCGACGTCGTAGGCGATTTGGTTGGTGGCGAGCACCACGCCGTTGCGATCGCGCATGATTCCGCGCGGAGCGTAGATTTTCTCGATTCGCTGCGCGTTGTTGGCCGCGTCGAGGGTGTAGCGCTCGTCGATCAACTGAATGTTGATCAGGCGCAGCACGTACACGGCCAGTACGAGCACGACCCCGACAATGAGCACCCGGCTGCGAATCATCCGTTGGACGACTTAGGAATGAACCAGGCAATGGCGGTGGCCAAGGCGCCGCTTACCGCCAAGTTGAGCACGCTTCGCATCAGGACCAGCGACCAAAGGTGTCCGTCGTGGCTCGCCCAAACAAACAGCCACACGTGGTGCAGTCCAAACGACAAAAAGATCAGCGTCAGCCACTTACCGGTGCCCAGATCCTGCGGGGCAAAGGGCAGCTGTTCTTCAGCCGCCCGCGGAACGACGGCGTTGAGCATCCAGGGCCGGGCGTAGGCAAGCGCGCTCGAGGCCATCAAATGCAGCCCGCCGCTTCCTTCGTGCAGGTCGATGCCCAGCCCCAGCACGCCGCTCAGCAGGAGCAGGCCGTATCGGTTCATGTTCGCCGGAGCGAGCACGAGGATCAAAGGGTAGAGGTAAGGGCTCAAGTAGCCGCCAACCTCCACGTAGCTGAGTACGAAGATCTGGAGCAGTACCATCCAGAACACAAACGTTATCCAGGGTCCAATGCGCGTCATGGGGCAATGCTGTCTCGTTCCGCTTTGCGGATGTTGAAGGCGGCCATTACGCCCTGCTGGCGGTTGAGGTCGGCCGCGAGGCGCACCAAGGCCGTCTGGGTGAACTGGGTCGAGTCCACCTCCACCTGCTCGATGGTCCCGATGAGCCATCCCGCGGGGAACAGCTCAGACCGCGCGTCGGTGACGATGCGGTCGCCTTTTTTGAGTTGCGCCTCAAAGGCGACGTCGACGAGCTCGGCGTAGCGCGTGTTTCCGCTGTGCCACTGCAGCGTTCCAAAGTGCCCGGTGCGTTCGGCGGAGGCTGAAATGCGCATCGACGGGTGGCTCAAGGGAGTTACTCGGCTGTAGTGCGCTGAGGTTTCGTAGGCGATGCCAATGATTCCCTTCGTTCCCAAGACGGCAAAAGGAGGGGTGAGCCCAGCCTCGGAACCCACGTCAATTAGCCCCCAAGGCTCGGCGCTGTTGTGCGAAACAAACATCAGACGCCCTGGGACCATGTCGAACCCGAACTCTTCGTAGGTCTGCACGGCGGGCCGGGCGGTGTCGGGCTCTTGGGCGCTCCGAACCTTGGCCAACTCGGCGATGAGCACGTCGTTTTCTTGACGCAAGTTCAGGTAGGCCTCCCAGCTGTGAAGCCATCCGCGCCATTGCGCTTGGCGCTCCAATACGTTGGCCCAAAACAGGTTTTCGTGGGCCAGCGAGCGGGCGTACGTCAAGCTGAGCCCCAAGGACTGGAGCAGCAGCAAGGACAGAACCATGCGGTACCGAATGAAAAACCGCAGAATGTTCTGCATCGCTTAGCGCATCAAAAGCGTACGGTACTTCTCGAGGTTCTTCAGCGCGATTCCCGTGCCGCGCACGACGGCGCGAAGCGGGTCTTCGGCCACGTACACGGGCAGGTCGGTGCGGGCCGAAATGCGTTGGTCCAGTCCGCGCAGCAGCGATCCGCCGCCCGCCATGTAGATGCCCGAATTGTAGATGTCCGCCGAAAGTTCCGGGGGGGTGAGCGACAGGGCTTCCATCACGGCCTCTTCAATGCGCATCAGCGACTTGTCGAGGGCGCGGGCGATTTCCTTGTACGAAATGTCTACCTGCTTGGGCTTGCCCGAAATCAAGTCCCGTCCCTGGACGCTCATGTCGTCGGGAGGCGACGCGAGGTTCTCCAGTGCGGCACCCACGTTGATTTTGATCAATTCGGCCGTGCGGTCTCCCACATACAGGTTGTGCATGGTCCGCATGTAGTAGGCGATGTCGTTGGTGAACACGTCTCCGGCGACCTTGACGCTCTTGTCGCAGACGATTCCGCCCAGCGCAAGCACCGCGATCTCGGTCGTACCGCCGCCGATGTCAATGATCATGTTGCCCTTGGGCTCGAGGACGTCCACCCCAATGCCAATGGCCGCAGCCATCGGCTCGTGAATCAGGTACACCTCTTTGGCGTTGGCGTGCTCGGCGGAATCGCGCACGGCGCGCTTCTCCACCTCGGTAATTCCGCTCGGAATGCAGATGACCATGCGCAGCGAGGGGGCGAACCACTTGTTCTTCAGCGCCGGAATGCTCTTGATCATTTCGCGAATCATGTGCTCAGAGGCCACAAAATCCGCGATTACGCCGTCTTTCAGCGGACGCACCGTGCGAATGTTCTCGTGCGTTTTTCCGTGCATTTGCATCGCCTCATGGCCAATGGCGAGGATGGCGTTCGTCGATCGGTCCAGCGCCACAATCGAGGGCGCGTCGACAACCACCTTGTCGTTGTGGATGATCAAGGTGTTCGCCGTGCCGAGGTCAATGGCGATGTCGTAGGTGAGGAAGTCAAATAATCCCATGTGCGGGTTCAGTGTTTGAAGTGACGAATGCCGGTCATCACCATCGCCATGCCGTGCTGGTCGCAGTACTGAACGCTTAAATCGTCCTTTACGCTTCCGCCCGGCTGAATGACGGCCGTGATTCCTTCTTGGTATGCAATTTCAACACAATCTGGGAAAGGAAAAAATGCATCCGACGCCATTACGGCATCTTTTAGTGACATTCCAAAAGATTTTGCTTTGTGGATGGCTTGCTGGAGGGCGTCAACCCGAGAAGTTTGCCCCGTGCCGGCCGCAATGAGCTGCTGGTTTTTAACCAAAACAATCGTGTTGCTCTTGGTGTGTTTGCTGATGGCCGAAGCGTACAGCAGGTCAGCAACTTGCTCTGGAGTGGGGGCGACCTTCGTGACCGCGCGCAGGTCGGCGGCCGAGTCGGTGTGGTGATCGCGCTCCTGAATCAGCACCCCGTTGAGCACCGAACGTACTCGGTAGGCTGGCGGGTTTAGCATTTTGGTTTTCACCAAGATGCGGTTCTTTTTTTGCTGCAAAAGTTCAAGGGCTTCGGGGGCGAAGTCCGGGGCGAGCAGCACCTCAAAAAACAGGCTGTTCATGGCTTCGGCAGTGGCCAAGTCCACCGGCTGGTTGCAGGCGATCACGCCGCCAAAGGCCGAAACCGGGTCTGCGGCGAGGGCGGCATTCCATGCCTCCAGCAGGCTGGGACGGCTCGCCATACCGCAGGCGTTGTTGTGCTTGATCACGGCCACGGTGGCGCTGTGGCCCTCGGCGGCGTAGTCCAATGCCGCTTCAACGTCCAGCAAATTGTTGTAGCTCAGTTCTTTGCCCGACAGCTGTTCCAGTTGCTGATTAAGGTCTCCCACAAACCATGCTTTCTGGTGCGGATTCTCGCCGTAGCGCAGGGCATGGCGCGGTCCGCTCAAGGTCGCGAACGGCTGCTCGCTGCCCAGGGTCCAAGCGGCAATGTGGGCGTCGTAGTTCTGGCTCGTCTGAAAAGCGGCGGCGGCAAACGCTTTGCGCTGCTCGCGGTGGAGTGTGCCCTTTTGGCTGTGGAGCACCTCGAGCACTTCGGCGTACTGGCTCCGCGAACTCACGATCCAGCAGTGCTCAAAATTCTTGGCCGCGGCCCGAATGAGCGAAATGCCCCCGATGTCAATTTTCTCGATGATTTCGGCCTCTGAGGCGCCTGAGGCCACCGTGTCCTCAAACGGATAAAGGTCCACCACCACCATGTCGAAGCTCGGAATGCCAAAGCGCTCCACCGTGTCGCGGTCGTCCTTGCGGTCGCGGCGCCAGAGAATTCCGCCAAAAACTAAGGGGTGCAGGGTCTTGACGCGCCCGTCGAGAATGCTGGGAAAGCCCGTCACCGTTTCGACGGCCGTCACCGGAATCCCCAGTTCTTCGATAAACGTTTGGGTTCCGCCCGTGCTGTACAGTTTGACTCCGAGTTGGTGAAGCTGCTGGACCACCGGCGCGAGACCGTCTTTGTGGTACACTGAAATAAGGGCGGAGCCTATTTTTTGCACGGGGGCGAGAATTTGAAAATGAAGGCTGCAAAAGTACGCAGAACATGGCATGAACTTTGACTAAATTGCGGCTGTGCGCGACCTATTTTTTTTGGTTTGGGAATCGGGTCGGCTGGCCTGGAATGCGATGGCCGCGAACCTCTTGCGCACCGTCCTCTCGCTGCTGGGAATAGCCGTCGGAATTTTCTCCATCATCTCAGTGTATGCCGTGGTAGACAGCCTCGAGCGGAGCATCCGCCAGAGCGTCCAAGGCCTGGGTACCGACGTCGTGTACGTGCAAAAGTGGCCCTGGGGCGGGGGCGGAGGGGAGTACCCCTGGTGGAAGTACTTCCAGCGTCCTGAAGTCGGGTACGACGACTACCAACGGCTCAAGGAATTCGGGGTGCGCGGCGCCGACGCCATCGTGCTGATCAACGGAACCTCAGCGACGGTCTCCCGCGGCAACTCGTCGGTTGAACAAACGGAAGTCCGCGGCATCACCTACGACTACGCGCAGCTCAACCAACTGGACTTTCAGGAAGGACGCTATTTTACGGACCGCGAACTGCGAAGCGGACTGCCGTACTGCCTGGTCGGAGCAGACGTGGCCGACGGGCTGGCCTCGGGCGGAAGGTTGGTCGGAAGTTCCGTGCGCATCTTGGGTTCCGAGTTTCAGGTGCTCGGCGTG
>JBEGTJ010000040.1:0-16242 GCA_041179465.1 Bacteroidota bacterium
TCCGGTAACCCGCAACTGGAACCGCGGCGGACTGCTGTTTGGCGGATACGATTCGCTCACGGTCCGCTCGTGCGACTTCAAAGACGGATTTGCCTCTCAAGGCGGCGACTACTACGGCGGTGGCGGCAAGGTCATCTTTATCAACTGCTCGTTTTTGAAAAACACCAAAAACGCAGCAGCCTTGCCCAACCGAGGAATCTTCTTTGTCGATAACGGCTTGTGGCTAGAGATGTACAACAGCGTAGTAGAGGCAGAAGATTTTGGCAGTGTGTTTATGAATGGAAACACGCACCGGATATATAACTCCACGATTCTCAACCTCTCAGGCAACTTGTACACCCAGCCTTGGTCGGGACAGGAATTCAAGCTGGTGAATTCGATTGTGACGAAGAAGGCAGGTAAAACGATTCGTTTGACGCCCGATACCACCAACCTTTGGAACGGTTGGGGCGGTCCCATTGAAATTCGCAAGTCGCGATTGCCGATGATTCCGGCCTCGTACACCTTCAGTTCATCGGCCTCGATTTCGGTAACAGGATGCGATACGCTGCCCGTGTTCTTCGCTAATGCGGCGACGGGCGACTTCCGCCTTTCTAACCTTGACGAGCACCATAACATTGGGGATGCTACGGTGCGATTGTACCGCGACGCCAACGGCATGCAGCGCCCAGACGTCAACGGCAAGGTGGACCTAGGGGCATTTGAGAGCAACGCGGAGACCTGCACGCTGAACCGGGCCTTGGTTTCGTTGAGCAAGTCGGTGCGAGCCCTTTCACAGGTCACCCTCAAGGCGAGCGGACGCAACATTACCTCGGTGGTCTGGAGTACCGGACAAACGGGGGCTACGATTAACGTGTACCCCAACCAAACCCGGTGGTACACGGCGACGTTGACCGACGCCAGCGGATGCACCCACGTGGATTCGATAAAAGTGGATGTGGCTAACGTAACCTTCCGCTTGGATTTGCGCAACCAGCCTACGGCTGTGGGCGGTCCGCACCTGGCGGGTTCATGGAACAACTGGGTGGCCAATGCCGACTCCCTGACCCAAGTGGGGACGAGCACCATTTATGAGCGCACGTTTGGATTGGTTGTGGGCGACACCATCCAGTACAAGTTCATTAACGGAAGTGACTGGGCAACCTCGCACGACATCTTGCCGGCAACCTGTGGCGAAGGCCCCTACGGCAACCGCAAGTTCATTGTGGGAGCTTCAGCGACGGTGCTGCCAATAGTTCACTTAAGTAGCTGCACGCAGGCGAAACCGGTAGATCCGTTACCTGCGAGCCAACCCGTCAAGTGCATTGGGGTGAGTCAAGTTCTGTCGGCAGGTCCGCAATTGACCAACGTGGTCTGGAACACCGGAGACACAACCAATTCAATCACGGTCACGACGCCGGGCACATATTGGTTTACCGCAAAATATCCACATATGGTGGTGGTGCTTGATACTACGGTGGTTACAAACGTTTCGCCCAACGCGATCGGACTCGGTGGTGTAGTAAATCGATACGGAATCAGCCTACCCGTGGCGAATCCGACTACGGTGGCGCTGTGCCCGGGAAATAGCTTGACGTTGTCAAATATTTCTACGGGAACCAACTACTTGTGGAATTCCGGAGCGACAACCTCGTCGTTGACGGTGAATTCAGCGGGAACCCACTACAGCATGGTGCAGCGGGCCAACGGCTGTTGGGATACGACAGCTACGGTCACGGTAACTATGAATGCAGCGCCCGACACTTCGTTGGTGATCACGGGACCCCTGTCGTTCTGTTCCGGTGGGCAAGTAACCGTTTCGGCTGCTACTGGCCAAACGTACCTCTGGAATAACGGAAGTTTGAACCAGAGCATCACGCTGAGCCAGTCCGCCACACCGTTCGCCATTGTGAGCACGGCTGCGGGATGTATCGACACGACGCGCACGCTCACGGTCACGCGCTTTGCGGACCCTGATACGGCCGTGGTGGTGAGTGGACCGCTGGCGTTCTGCCCGGGCGGATCGGTGACGCTGACTGCCGCTTCGGGTCTGGATTACCAATGGAATACGGGCGACACCACGCAGAGCACAACCGTTTCTTTGACGGGAACGGCCTATGCGGTCGTAACCACTGCCAACGGATGCGTGGATACCACAGCTTCATTTGTGACGACACGATTTGCAGCACCCGACACGATCGTAATCCCCTCTGGACCGCTGTCGTTTTGCCCCGGAAGCTCCGTTACGTTAACGGCGGTTTCAGGCTTGAGCTACTACTGGAGCACGGGCGACACGACGCAAAACGTCACGTTGAACCAAAGCGGCACTACGTATGCGGTGTTGACGACGCCCAACGGATGTAGCGATACGACCGCCTCGTTTGTTACGACGCTTTTCCCGGGCGCGGACACCACGATCACGGCGTCAAAACTGATCTTCTGTGCGAGCGACTCTTCGGTCATCGCGGCAGCGGGAGGCCAGAGCTACCTGTGGAACACGGGCGACACGACCCAGAGCATTACGGTTAACCAAACGGGCAACTTCGCGGTAACGGTAACTACGGTAAACGGCTGTGTGGGCGTAACGGACACGGTTTCCACCACGGTCGTACCTGATGTGGTGCTGCCGCAGATCTTGGGCGACCTCTACGGATGGTTTGCCTCAGGCGACACGGTGAACTTCTCGGTAGTGAACACGGGCGGCTACACCCTGACTTGGGGCGTAGCGGGCGGCCAGATTACGGGCGGACAAGGTGGAGACACGGTCCAAGTCGTATGGGGCGCGGCCGACAGCTCTGCCGCCGTATGGGTAGTGGTTTCCAACGGGGTGTGCCAGGACTCTGCGTACCTGAACTTGGTGATCTCCGGCTTGGGTACGGGCGAAGGAGTGGGCGCACGCGCTATGGCCTTCCCGAACCCCAACACAGGGGTATTCACGCTGGAGTGGAGCAACCTTTCAGCCCAAGAGGTGGTGCTGTACAACGGCGTAGGCCAAGCGGTCGCCAAACAAGCGGTGAGCGCGGGCAGCAGCTCGATTCAGCTCGACCTGCGCGGCAACGCGGCGGGCATCTACCGCGCGGTGATCTACGGTAAGGACGGTCAAGTGACCTTGCCGGTGTACGTTAGGTACTAAGCGTCATTTGAATCCCACTTGACCCAGTGAAAGCCCCCGGAAACGGGGGCTTTTTTATTAATAAAATCATGAAATTCATCATTTTGGGTTAACTTTCTTGCGATGAAATTTCGCACCGCACTTTTAGCCCTCATTCTCGTTTTCAGCACCCATTCAGCTACGGCCAGCCACGCATATGGTGGGCAGATAACGTGGAAGTGCTTCCCAACTGGCCCCTTTGCTGGCAGATATAAATTTTATTTAACCTTGTACCGCGATTGCGGAACGGGTACCGCGACGCTCCCCAACTCGGTCGCCATTTCGAGCAATTCGTCTGCTGGAACCATTTCGTTGCTTAAAGTTGGAACCAACTCAGACGTTTCACCGAGTTGCTATCTTTCTCCTTCGCCCGTGCGCTGCAACCAAGTGGCGACCGGAATGGGGGCGTTAGAAGAGGCGCGTTATGAATCAGGCTATATTTTGCTGTCGGGAAGCCCTCCTCCCACCGGTTGGACCTTTAGCTATTCGTTATGTTGCCGTCCGGCAAGCCTTTCAAATATTCAAAATCCAGCGTCCGCAAACCTGCATCTTCAGGCGGTGATGTATCCGTATTCGGTAAATGGCGCTCCCCAAAATGCGGGATCTTGCTACGATTCCTCACCAGAGTTCCTTGAATATCCAAAGTCCGCAACTTGTACGGGATCAAAATTTGCCTACAGCCAATCGGCATTTGATTCAGACTTCGATTCACTGCACTACGAGTGGACCGATTTACTCACCTTTAATGCAGTACCCATTGCATTTACTACGCCCTATTCGGTAACCAATCAGTTGCCAAATGGTACGACCCCTGCGACGTTGGATCCGAACACCGGTACGATTTTTTGTACTCCTCAGGTCGGTGGAGCCTTTGCTACGGCCATTAAAGTTTCATCCTACCGTTGCGGCCAACTCATATCTCAGATTTTTAGGGATATTCCCCTTGTGGTGCGCTCCGATTGCCCCAATGTGCCCACTGGGACTGCGAATGCGGCCCCGTCGGTCACTGTGGGCGTGCTGCCGGGATTTCCGCCAATTACCCCTGTCATTGCGGGCAACGATACGTTGAGGTACGTTATTACGGTGAATGCGGGGGAACAAGTGAAGTTCAATTTTACCGGGAATGATGGGCAGATTTTGGCAAATTTTCAACCACAGTCCATTACGTTTACTGGTTTAGGGGGCAATTTTGGTTCCCCAATAGGTTCTGCTGTCGGCTGCGGACTTCCGCCCTGCGCAACGGTAACGCCAGTGGTGCCCCAAACCGGTCTGACGTCGGTAGTGCTGAATGAAGTTCAATTCAACTGGCAAACCTTGTGCGACCATTTTTTGGTGAATTCGTCTTGCCCGAGAGAAGAGGTGCCCTATTCGTTCGTGCTTCGAATGAGCGATAACCATTGTCCCATACCCGCGACTAGGCTGATCAACGTCATTGTGAAAGTAAAAGTGCCGTTAATTGACCCGCCTGTAGTTGACGCATCTTCAATTACGGTGCTTTCCAACGGGAATGTGCAGCTCAATTGGTTGAGTCCGGCAGATACGGGTCTTGCTTTTAACGGGTATGTGGTCATGCACGCTCCCGCGGCGAGCGGGCCATTCGTAGCCCTTGATACGCTTACCTCGTACAGCGCACAGTCCTACCTTCATACTTCGCCCGTCCAAGGGATCAATTACTACCTTCTGAGGACCCTGTCCAAATGTGGACAGATTTCGGAGCCCGTCGATACCCTAAAAACAATCTGGCTTACGGCCTCAAGCCCCAGCGCTGTGGATACGAGCACTGTTAACTTATCGTGGAATTCCCCTGTGTCAAATTATAGTGGCTACTATCAGATTTGGCGACGAAAAGGTACGGGTAGTGTCTGGGTCAACGTGGATTCTACGCTTGGATTATCCTACCGAGACAGTGTATACGATTGTGGTTCGAACTATACCTACCGAATTATGACCCAAGGGGGTTCCGCGAGTACGAGCGCAAGCGCTTGGTTTGCAGACAAGCTGAATACGGAACTTCATGACATCGACAGTAGCTATTTGACCTTCAACTCCATTTGGTTTTCATGGACTCCTGGATTGGCCTCAGATCTGGCTCAGTATCAAGTCTTCCGGAGTGATTCTACTTTAGTGTGGCAAGCGGTTACTGCAGTGCCCAGTTCAGTGACTTCCTACTTTAGCCCGTCGAGATCCTTGTATACCAATGAGTTTCGAGTCGTTTCAGTTGATTCCTGCGGAAACATGAGTTCGCTCGCTAATGCGCAAGGACTTGTGGTTCAAGGCACGCTCGGTACGGAAGACCCAACGTTGAGTTGGGCGTTAGTTCCAAATCCTACTCGTGACATTCTCCACACTACTGTGCCCGTTGACGGCACTTATGAGGTGCGAACCACCGAAGGCAAAGTTGTCCGTCGAGGGACGTTACCCGGGCCTGTTGATTTGATGGACCTGCCCTCTGGATTACTGATCGTTCAGATTCAGACCGACCGCGAAACGCGCAGTTTTCAGGTAGTTAAAACGGACTAAGCTTAAAGTCCCTTCACCACCCGGTCAATCGCGAGCAAGCGCTCCACCATGGGCTCGAGCGCCTCGAGCGGAAGCTGGCTGGCCGCGTCGCACAGCGCCTCGGCGGGGCAGGGGTGGGCTTCGAGGAAGAGGCCGTCGATTCCGGTGGCTACGGCCGCGCGGGCGAGGGTCTCGAGGTACTGGCGCGCGCCGCCGCTGGGGTCGGCCGAGGGAATTCCGTACTTGCGAATGGAGTGGGTGGCGTCAAACACGACGGGGTAGCCGGTCTGCTTGAGCTCGTAAAAGGCGCGCGGATCGACCACCAGGTCGTTGTAGCCGAAGGTGTATCCGCGCTCGGTCAAGATGATGTCGCGGTTGCCCGTCGACTCGACCTTGGCGCACACCTTGGCCATGGTTCCCGGAGCCACCATCTGCCCGTGCTTGAGGTTGATTGTGCGTCCGGTGCGCGCCGCCTCAACCACCAGGGTGGTCTGCATGCAGAGGTAGGCCGGAATCTGCAAAATATCCACCACCTCAGCCACCGGCTGCGCCTGGTCGGGGTAGTGGATGTCGGTCAGAAGGCGGAATCCGTACTGGCGCTTCACCTCGGCCAAAATAGCCAGGCCCTCGTCCAGCCCCGGCCCCATGTAGTAGTCTACGGAGCTCCGGTTGTCTTTCTGGAAGCTGGATTTGTAAATCACTTCGCTCAGCGGAAGGCGTTCGCGCAGCCCCGCCAGGTGGTCGGCCACCCGCAGGGCCGTGTCAAGGGATTCAATGACGCAGGGTCCGGAGATTAAAAACATGTAGCAAAGGTCCGATTAAAAAAATAAAATCCGGATTTTTCCGAACGCGGGCGGTGCCGTTCATTCGGATTTTTCCGGATTTATTTTTTTAGAAAAGCCCGTTCAGTTCCGCGTCGATTTTCTCAATCACTTTGCCGAGGTCCTCGGGTTTGCTGTCGAATTCAAGTTGGTCGACGTCGATGACGAGCAGGCGGCCTTTGTCGTAGCCTTTGATCCACTCGTTGTAGCGGTCGTTGAGGTTTTGGAGGTAGTCCAAGCGGATGCTGTTTTCGTAGGGGCGTCCGCGTTTTTGGATTTGGCGCACGAGGGTCGGAACGCTCGCGTTCAGGTAGATGAGCAGGTCGGGCGCTTTGATGAACTCCTCCATGAGTCCGAAGAGTTCCTGGTAGGTGTTGAAGTCCCGGGACGACATGAGGCCCATGTCGTGAAGGTTGGGGGCGAAGATGTGGGCGTCTTCGTAGATGGTTCGGTCCTGGATGACGTTTTTGTTTTGGCTCCGAAAGCTGTGGATCTGGCGGAAGCGGCTGTGCAAGAAGTAGATCTGGAGGTTGAAGGACCACCGCATCATGTCGTCGTAAAACTCGTTGAGGTAGGGGTTTTCGTCCACTTCTTCAAAGTGGGGCTGCCAAGCGTAGTGCTTGGCGAGTAGGGTGGTCAAGGTCGTTTTGCCTGACCCGATGTTTCCGGCGATTGCAACGTGCATAAGCCCAAAAATAAGGCATTCCCGGGCGCAAAAACATAATAAACGACTAAGTCCGCTTAAGGGACGGCTAGCGCACTGAAGCGCACCAAATTGCGGTCATGAACAGCACTCGTCCGCCCAATACGTATAATTTGTGTAAATTCGTACGTATGGCAAAGCAAAAACTCACTTTGGCGCTGGAGCCCGACCTGATTGCGTACGGTAAAACCTATGCGGCGGAGCGTGGAACCAGTCTTTCGGAACTCCTCGAAACCTACCTGGCGCAGTTGAGGGCCACTTCCCCGCTGCCGGACGGGGAGGGGACGTCGGCGCTTGTTCGGCGAATTCGCAGCGAGCTGGCGCAAGGGCTGCCGCAGGCTCCGCACCACGTGGACCAGAAGTCGGTTCGATTGGATTACTTAAGCTCGAAGTACCCATGAGAATAGCGCTAGACACGGACGTGCTGCTCGACCTGCTGGTGCTTCGGGCGGGGCATGTAGAACCGGCGCTGCGCGCCGTGCACGCGGCCCAAAGCCAAGGGGTGGAGCTGGTGACGACGGCCTGCGTCCTGCAAAACGCCTACTTTGTGGGGCAGCGGCATTATGCGGAATACTGGAGCCTTGAGCGTTGGCTTGACGTGCTGGATTCGGTGGAGCTTATTGGAGTTCCGAAGGCTGCTTTGGAGCGGGCGGTGGACTACACGGACTACGAGGATGCGGTGCTCGCGCTGTCGATGCAGCACGCTGCCGTACGTATGCTGTGGACGCGGAACGCTAAGGATTTCAAGGAGTTTGCGAGCATCACCGCACTCTCGCCGGAGGCCTTCCTCGCGGGCACGAGAAGCTAGAAACCAGAAACTGGAAGCACGGAACTAGAAACCAGAAACAAGTAGCTCCTCAATCAGGCTGCGGTCGTTCATCAGGCGCGGAACTTTGTTTTGTCCGCCGAGTTTGCCCCTGGATTTGAGCCAGTTGTGAAAGGTTCCGGCGGGGGCGGCGTGGATGCGCGGCGGCCGGAGGACCAGGTTTTTGTAGCGCTTGGCTTCGTAGTCGGAGTTGGCGGCCTTCAGGGCGTTGTCGAGGGCGGCGCCAAAGGCGTCGAGGGAATAGGGCGGAGTCTGGAATTCAAGGAGCCAGTCGTGGCCGCCGCCGGCTTCGCCGGCCGGCGCCCACCACGGGGCGGCGGTGTACTCGTCCACGAGGGCTCCGGTTTTTCGGCAGGCTTCGGCGACGGCGCGCTCGGCGTTGTCGATCATGAGTTCTTCGCCGAAGGCGTTGATGAACAGGCGGGTACGGCCGGTGATGCGAATGCGGTAGGGGGCGACCGAGGTGAATTCGACGGTGTCGCCGACGATGGTCCGCCAGAGTCCGCCGTTGGTGTTGAGGACCACGGCGTAGTTGATGCCGGGCTTCACCTCGGCGAGCGGAATGGCGTGGGAGTCCGAGCCGTTGAAGGCGGAAACGGGGATGAATTCGTAAAAGATTCCGTGCTCGAGCATCAGGAGCATGCCGTCGGCGTCGAGGCGGTCCTGCACGGCGAAGAAGCCTTCGGAGGCGTTGTAGGTTTCAAGGCGGCGCGTGGCGGCGGGAAGGATGGCGGCGAACGAGGCCTCGTAGGGGGTGTAGGCGACGCCGCCGTGCACGAAGAGCTCGAGGTTGGGCCAGACGGCCTCGAGGGTGGTTTCGCCCCGAATTTCTAGGACGCGACGCAGCAGCACGAGCATCCAGCTGGGCACGCCGAAGAGGGACGTAACGTTTTGGCGCGCGACCTGCTGGGCGATTTTTTCGATTTTGGCTTCCCACTCGTCCATGAGGGCGACGTCGTGGGAGGGGGTGGACCGCCAGCTCGCCCACATCGGGAGGTTGTCGATCATGATGGCGCTCAGATCGCCGTAGTAGGAGTGCTCGTTGAGCTCGTTGATTTTGGAGGAGCCGCCCAGGCGAAGGCTGAGGCCGTCGTAGAGTTGGGAATCGGGAACCTGTTCCGCGTAGAAGGCGAGGAGGTCGCGGCCGACTTTGAAGTGGTTGTCTTCGAGGGATTCGCGCGAGACGGGGATGAATTTGGACTTGGCCGCGGTCGTGCCGGAACTCTTGGCGAACCACTTCGTGACGCCCGGCCAGAGGACGTGGGATTCTCCGCGCATGCTCCGCTCGATCCAGGGGTAGAGCTTGTCGTAGTTGACAATCGGCACGGCCGCCGCGAATTCGGCGTAGGTGGTGGCCGGGGTGAGTCCGTGGGCCTTGCCGTAGTCGGTGAGGGCGGCTGCGGCCATGAGTTCGCGAAAGACCTGCTCTTGGGCCGCCACGGGCTGTTCGCGCATGAATTCAAGGCGCGGAATCCGGCTGCTCAAGCGCCAGTTGACGAGGTCGGTGATGGGCGAAAAGGCCATGCGGCAAGGTACCTTTGGAGGGTAAAAGGTAGTTCAGATGTCGTTCACTTGGTCCGAGGCGCCCGTGCGCAAAATGATTTTGTCGGTTTCGGAACCGGCGGTGCGCGCGTGGATTCCGCTCGGACGCCACCTGGTCGACGTCAACGCCCTGATTGGCAAGTCGCTCCGCCTGGAGTGGCCCGGAATGGCCGAGTGCCAGTCCTGCGGCGGGGTGTTTTCGGAGCTCCACGCGCAGGGGTTTTGCCGCACGTGCTTTTTTAACAGTCCGCTGGCCGGGGCGAGCATTGTTCGGCCGGAGCTTTCGACCGCCCACCTGGGCAAGGCGGACCGCGATTTGGAGTTTGAGCGCGCCTACCAGCTGCAGCCGCACACCGTGTACCTGGCCGATTCGGGCGGAGTCAAGGTCGGCGTCACCCGCACGCGGCAGCAGGTTACGCGCTGGCTCGACCAGGGGGCGTCGCGCGCCCGCGCGATCGCGGTGACCGAGAACCGCTACGAGGCCGGCCTGATCGAGGTGGCGCTGAAGCAGCACTTTCGCGACAAAACCGACTGGCGCAAGATGCTGGCGGGCCTGGAATTTGGGTCGGAATTCGAAGCCGCGGTGGGGCGCGCCCTCGAGGTGATTCCCGCGGACCTTCAACGATTTGCGGTCGCAGACGGGGCGGAACACCGCGCGCACTGGTCGCTGGCTACGGGGTTTGGGGCCAAGTCGGTCAAGCTAAGCAAGCCCGGGGAGGTGCTCGAGGGCGTCCTCGCCGGCCAGCGGGGCCAGTACTTGGCCTTCGCCGACGGACGCGTGCTCAACGTCCGTTCCCACGAGGGCCTCTTCCTCCGAATTCAGGGCGAGTACGCGCTGCATAAATAGCTCCCGGTAGGCGGGCCGGTCCAGGCTGGCGTAGTAGAGTTCTTCGAGCGTTTGGGGTTCGCGGTCGGGATGATCGAAGTACGGCTTGAGCCGCGGTACAAATCCATACACGAGGTCCAGTCCCAGTACGTCAGCGGCCTGATGCAGCTTCCTCAGGGTGATTTGTCCGGTCTGTTCGCGCTGCTCCAGCTCGTGCGCCGAACTGGGGGCCACGCCCATCCGACGGGCAAAGTCCGCGTTGTTCAATTTTCGCCCGTTCCGCGCATGAAAAATCCAGCCGCGCGGCGGCGTGCGCGGAGGTCCGCCGAGCTGGGTGGCTAATTCATCAACTAATTGAATACCAGAATGCTGAAAAGTTCGGGGCATGATGAAAAAAATAAATCCGGAAAAATCCGAATGATTGAGGTCCAAAATTGACGCAAGGCGCCCCGACGGAGCCGTGGCTATTCGGATATATCCGGATTTACTTATTTACAAAGCGTCGGTAGAGCCAGACGCCGGCGTACATGAAGGGCGTGTCCAGGGCGGCCATCAGGATTTTGAAGAGCCAGGCGTCGCCGATGTACTCGATGAGGGTGGGGGTCGGAAGCACTCCGAGAAAGAGAATGAGGATGACCAGGATGCTGTCGACGCCCTGGGAGAGCATGGTGGAGAAGTTGTTGCGGACCCAAAGGTGCTTGCCGTGGGTTACGCGCTTCCAGAAGTGAAAGAGGCGCACGTCGACGAGCTGGGCAACGAGGTAGGCTGCCATGGAGGCGACAATTACGCGGACGGAGTTGCCGAAGACCATTCCGTAGGCCTCGTCGTTGACTTTGGAGAAGGGGAGGGCGGGCCAGATTCCGCCCAGCCAAATGACGAGCAAGACGAGGAGGAGCGCCGCGAATCCGCTGTAGACGACGTAGTCGGTGCGGCGCTTTCCGTAGAATTCGCTGAGGAGGTCCGTGACGAGAAAGGTGAGGGGGTAGGGAAGGATGCCGACCGAGATGACGAAGGTTTTGAAGCCGAGGTCGATTTCGACGAATTTGTTGGAAACCAGGTTGCACACCACCAGGGCGGCGATGAAAAGGGCGCCAAGGGCCATGTAGGTGGCCTGGTTGCGGCCCTCGAGCGGGCCTTGGTGGAGTTCGAGGTCGTCTGACATGGGTTAGAAGACGAGGGTTTCGCGCGCCTGGATTCCGCCCATGCGCTGGATTTGGGTTTGAAGGCCGCGGAGCTGGGCCTCGAGGTTGGCGCTGCGCAGGCTCACGCCAACTTCGCGCAGCGCCTGCCGCCAGGGTTCCTCGCTCTGGGGGAGCAGCTCGACGCGGTAGGTGGCGATTTGGGCCATCTTGGCGCAGGAGGCCAAGGCGTCGCGGAGTCCGCCGAGGCGGTCGACCAGGCCGAGTTCCTGGGCGCGGCGGCCGGTGTAGACGCGCCCGCGGGCGATCGAGTCGACCACGCTGGCCTCGAGCTTGCGCCCCTGGACCACGACCTCCTTGAAGCGCGCGTAGGTTTGGTCGACGGAGCGCTGCACGACAGCCAGCTCGGCCTCGGTGGGGGTGCGGTCGATCGACGGAAAGTTGGCGAAGGGATGCGTCGCCACGGGCTGGCTCTTGATGCCCAGCTTTTGGTTCAGGAGCTCCTCGCCGCTGAAGAGCAGGCCAAAGACGCCGATGGAGCCGGTGATGGTGGAGGGCTGCGCCCAGATTTCGCGGGCCGGCGCGGCCATGTAGTAGCCGCCGCTGGCGGCGGCTCCGCCCATCGAAACCACGACGGGCATGACCTCGGCGAGGCGCGTGACGCCGCGGTGGATTTCGTCCGAAGCCAAGGCCGATCCGCCCGGACTGTTGATGCGCAGCACCACGCCCTCGATGTCGTCGCGCTCGAGCAGGTCGTCGACGGTCTCGTTGAAGTCGAAATCGGCGATGGCGTTGGGGTCGGAGCCGTCGACCACGTCGCCCTCGGCAAAGACCACGGCCAGCACGGGCGCGTCGGCGTCGTCGTTGAGCGTCGCCAGGTAGTCAGAAGCCGAAATCAGTCCGTCGTCGCTGCCGCCCCAGTCGCTGAGCTGCAGCTCGTCGGGGTAGGCCAGGGCGTCGACCAGGCCGAGCTCGAGGGCGCGCGAGGCGGTGAGCAGGGGCTCGCGCTGGAGCACGTGGTTCCAGGCGCTGTCGGCGACCGCGGAGCGGCTGCGGCGCACCAGGGTTTCGAATTCGGACCAGAGTCCGCCCAGCAACTCGGTGTACTGGAGGCGGTTGGCCTCAGACATTTCGTCGGCGATGAAGGGCTCTCCGGCGCTCTTGAAGGCGTTGCCGCTGCCGCGGACCAGGTGGGCCTTCACGCCGAGTTTGTCCAGGGCTCCTTTGTAGTACATCGGGCTGGCGCTGAGCCCGTTGAGCACGAGCATTCCGGCGGGGGCGAGGTAGATTTTGCCCGCCGCGCTGGCCAAGAAGTAGGCTTTGGGGTCGTAGGCTTTGCTGGTGGCGACTACGGTGACGCCCGCCTTTTTGGCCTTGGCAAGTTCCGCCCGAAGCTCGGTCAGGGCCGCCCAGCTTGCGTCGATCGAGCCGAGGTCCAGCCAGATGGCCGTGACCTGGCCGTCGCTGAGGCGGGCTCCGCGCACGGCCTCAGTCAGTTCGTACAGCGACAGCGGAGCGGGCTCGTCGAGGAGTTCCGCCCAAAGCTGGTCGACTTCGTTGGGCCGTTCGGCGATTCCGCCCTCGATCTGAAGGTGGAGCACCGCGCCTTCGGGGACGCCCACGGCGACCTCGCCCGATTCCGACGCCGCCCCGAGGGCGAATCCGACCAGGAGGGCGATTAAGAGAAAAAACCCAACTACCGAGCCCACGAGGGCACCAAAAAACTGCTTCATGTGTTTCTTTGCCGCGGGCAAACGCCCCTAATGTTTATGAATGCCAAGGTACTAAACGTCCTGCTCCTGCTCGGAAGCAACAGCGAAGACGCCGTGAAGGTTTTGGCGGAGGCCCGCGGAGCCTTGGCGGAGCGGGCCACGGTCAAGCGCCGCGGAAGCCTGTGGCGCACCGCGGCCTGGGGCTTTGACGGACCGGACTTTGTCAATCAAGTGCTTGAGGTTGAGTGGCTCGGCGAACCTGAAGCGCTGCTTACGCTTTGCCTTGAGGTCGAGCGGAACTTGGGCAGGCAGCGCGACGCGGCCGGTCCGAGGTATGCCAGCCGGCGCATCGATATCGACCTGCTGCTGACGTCGCCGTTTCGGAGCATTTCGGGTCCCGAACTGGAGCTTCCGCACCCGCGCCTTCATTTGCGACGCTTTGTGCTTCAGCCACTTGCGGAGCACTGGGGCGACTGGGTTGCCGCGAATTCGGGAGCGCTCGTGGCCGACCTTTTTGGGCAATGTTCCGACCAAAATGCTGTATATTTGCTCAAATTCTAATTCAACGATTTTATGAAGTACGTAGCTCTTGCCGCCAGCGCCCTGATGCTGGCTTCGTGCGGTGTGAAAGACCTCGAAACCGAAGTGGCCTCGCTCAAAGGCGAATTGGCTAAAGTTCAAAAGGACGGCGACGGCGACGGCGTGTCGGATGCGTTCGACCTCGAACCCAATACCCCGAAGGGTTCGCTCGTGGACGGTTCAGGCCGCGCGCTAGATCTTGACGGCGACGGCGTACGCCACGAGTTGGATGCGGATCCGTTCAGCCAGCGCGGAGTGCGCGTGGACGCCAGCGGTGCCGAGCTCGACAGCGACGGCGACGGCGTGCCCGACAGCAAAGACAAGGAGCCCAACACGCCCGCAGGTTCACTGGTGAACTTCCAAGGCAAGCGCATCGAGGCCAACGGCCTGAGCGCCTCAGTGGCCAGCGCGTTCATTCCCGAGATCATTTTTGCGACCAACAGCGTGACGGTTTCGGCCGACGAGGAGGCCAAGTTGGCCGTGGTTGCGAAGATGTTGAAGGCGAATCCGAGCCTGCGCCTGCAGATCATCGGCCACGCCGACAAGACGGGTTCAGAGAAGACCAACCTCAAGGTGGGCGAGCGCCGCGCCAAGGCCGTGCTTCGCGTGCTGACGACGACGTTCAGCCTTCCGGAGTCGCGCTTCGACGTGGTGAGCAAGGGCGAAAACGATCCGATTTCGAAGAAGAACCAGCACAACCGCCGCGTGGAGTTTGTGGTGATTAAGTAACCGAGCGCAGCTCGAGTGCGAGGGGCCCGGCCGTTAGGTCGGGCCCTTTGTTTTTTGGGAAAAAAAATAAATCCGGAAAAATCCGAATGATTGGGGTGGAAGGATTAGGCCCCAAATTCTTTTTTCCAGCGATGGAGCAGCATCAGGGCGTCCATGGGGGTGACGGCGTTGGGGTCCAGGCCCTCGAGCTCGGCGCGCCAGGCCTGGGCGGCGGGGTCCTCCCACTGGATGAAGGAAAGTTGGGCGGCGGGCGCCTCAGGGTTTCGTTCGGATTTTTCCGGATTTGAATTTTTTTCCAGCTCGCGCAAAACGGAACGGGCACGCAGCACCACGCTCGGCGGCATGCCGGCCATGCGGGCGACTTCGATTCCGAAGGAGTGCGAGGATCCGCCCTCGGCAAGGGTGCGCAAGAAAATGATGCGGCCGTCGAGTTCCTGAATGCGCACGTGGCGGTTGCCAATGCCCGGAAGGCGGTTGGCCAGCTCGTTGAGCTCGTGGTAGTGGGTCGCGAACAGGACCAGCGGCTTGAAGGGGTGGTCGTGAAGGTACTCGGCGATGGCCTGGGCAATGCTGAGGCCGTCGTAGGTGGCGGTTCCGCGCCCGATTTCGTCGAGCAGCACCAGACTGCGGTCGGTGAGGCCGTTGAGGATGGAGGCGGTTTCGGCCATCTCGACCATGAAGGTCGACTCGCCGGCGCTGAGGTTGTCGCTGGCGCCCACGCGCACAAAGACGCGGTCGAGCAGCGGAAGTTCGGCGCGTTCGGCGGCCACGAAGCTTCCGATTTGGGCCATGACGGCGTGCAGCGCAGTCTGGCGGAGCAGCGCGGACTTACCCGACATGTTGGGACCGGTAATCAGCCAGAGGTGCTCGCCCGCGGAGTCCAGGTGCACGTCGTTGGGAATGTAGGGCTGGTCCTCGGGCAGGCGCTGCTCGATGACGGGGTGGCGGCCGGCCGTGACGTTCCAGGCTGCGCCTTCGGCGCGCTGCGGGTAACTAGTAACGGGTAACTGGTTACTGGTAACTAGTTGCTCGCCGGCGGGCGTAGCCCGCGGCTCCGCGAACAGGGGGCGGACCCAGCGGTGGCGCCGCGCCAGCGCGGCGAAGTTCAGCAGGACGTCGAGTTCGGCCAGGGCGCGGGCGTTGCGCAGGAGGGCGGGGAGCGCGCGCTGCGCGCGCGCGACCAGGTCGGCGAAAAGCTGGGCCTCGAGGCCGGCGATGCGCTCGTCGGCCTGGAGGATGCCCTCCTCTTGCTCTTTGAGCTCCGGGGTGATGTAGCGCTCGGCGTTGACCAGGGTCTGCTTGCGGATCCAGTCGGCGGGCACGCGGTCCTTGTGGGTGTTGCGCACCTCGAGGTAGTAGCCAAAGACGTTGTTGAAGTCGAGCTTGAGCGAGGGGATTCCGCTGCGGTCGGACTCGGCCTGCAAGATGCCTTCGAGGACGGAACGGGCGTCGCGCTTGAGGGCGCGGTAGCGGTCGAGCTCGGGGCTGACTCCGGGGGCGACGGCGCCGCCCTTGGCCAGCAGCACGGGGGGCTCGGGCGCCAGGGTGCCAAAGATGTCGGCGCACCAGGCTTCGAGGGGGTCGAGGGCGGCCAGCAGGTGCTCGAGGGGTTCGGACCCGTTGAGTTCCGACGCGAGTTCGTTGATTCGGGCTACGGAGTGGGCCAAGGCGCGCAGGTCGCGAGGGCCCATGCGGCCCGTGGCGAGCCGGGTGGCCATGCGCTCGAGGTCGGGGAG